>JAUNBY010000253.1 GCA_030526935.1 Clostridia bacterium | reverse complement strand
ACGCCTCGGGCGACGAGGTGTTTACATTCGATATGATGAAATGATCGCGCTCATATGCCGCGTAAAGCGGCGCGCACCGTCGCAAGCGCGACGAATCCCCGGACCACGCGTTCGGGGATTTTGATATGCCGTCCGCGCTTCGCGCGGGCGGCGTCATAGCGCGTGAATTTCGCCCGTTTACTCATACGCGCCCGCGTCTACCTCTACCAGTATCACGTCGTCGCCTATGCGCCTTATGCGGCAATAGGGTATGACTATGCCCTCCCTGTCGCGCGAGAACAGCCCCAGCACGGTGCACGGCGCGGGCGTCACAATCGACTCTATGCAGGCTTTTTCGTCGAATATGATGTCTATGGGTTTTCCGAGGCGCTTGCCGTCGAGAATATTTATGACGTCCTTGCGCTTAAGCTCCGAGAAGCTCATAAAATCCCCTCCCCGCCATACTATGCGGGAAGGGGATGATGTATGTAGCGCGGAATAATGAGGCGCTATCCTCTCATGTTCTTGCGGAAATTATAGCGGGTTTTCCAATAGGAGGACTCGCGGCGTATGGTGTTGATGAAATCCCCGCCGAGGAAGAGCCATATATTGGCGAGCGCCACGATTATCGTAGCCCTCGCAGACCAGCCCCCGACGATGAAGCTGTATACGAAAAGCACCACGTCCAACAGCGCGATATACTTGACCTTTATGGGTATGATGAAAAACAACATCAGCTGAAAATTGGGGTTGAGCGCCGCGAACGCCAGAAACAGCGACATATTCAGGTAATAATTATCCGCGTAGCCCGTTATCATGCAGGCGATTATGCTGCCTATGGTGCCGACCAGATAAAACAGGTTGAACTTGAACGTGCCCCACTGGTTTTCAAGCGTCGTTCCGATCATCCAGTAGAAATAAAGCGAGAATATTATCCACAACAGCGACGCGTTCGGCGGCAACGCGACGAAGGAAACGAGCCGCCATATCTGACCCGATAATATGCCCGAGCGCGTCAGCATCATATAAGAATAAAGGTTTATGGGCAAAACCAGATCTATCACATATACCGCGGCCATAGCGGCGACGATATATGTCATGAGATTCGATATCGAATAACGCCTTAGCGTCCTTTCGACATTATAGGGAATTTTCACTTTATACCTCCTTCACTGCTCCGCCTCTATGGCTCGCTTCATCGCGTCCAGAGGCGCGTCGAGGCCGGTCCAGAGCTTGAATCCTATCGCGCCCTGGCATACGAGCATTCCAAGTCCATCCAGAGTCTTCGCGCCGCGCTCCCTCGCGCGCCTGAGGAAAAGCGTATCGGCGGGATTGGGTATCACGTCCTGAACGATCATTTCGGGCGTAATCGAGTCGTAATTTATATCGGGGCAGTTTTCGTCGGGATAAAGGCCGATGGAAGTCGCGTTTATCAATATGTCGCACGGCGGGACGTCTATGGCGCCCTCCCAGCCGATGAACGACGCGCGGCAATCGGTCTTTTCGTTTATGAGCGAGGCGAGCTTCTCTCCCTTTTCGACGCTGCGGTTTATCAGCGTCAATTCCGCGGCGCTGGCGAGCGCGCACTCGACGCATATTGCCCTGGACGCTCCCCCCGCGCCCAATATCGCGAGCCTTTTTCCCTTGAGATCGACGCCGTTCATTCTGAGTCCCTCGACAAAGCCCTTTCCATCTGTATTGTAGGCTATGAGGCGTCCGTTCTGGTTTACGACGGTGTTCGTCGCCCCTATGAGCCTGACCTCCAGCGCCTGTTCGTCCACGTATTTGAGGGCCTCGATTTTATGCGGCACGGTCAGATTGATTCCCGCAAAATTCATCGCGCGCAATCCCCTGAAGGCGTCGGCGAGATCGGAGGGTTTTACCAGTATCGTAAGATAGCGCCAGTCGATTCCCAACTCCTTGAACGCGGCCTGCTGCATAACGACCGTTGGATTTTCATCGACCGGATAGCCGAACACCCCCGTGAGTTGAGCGCGGTAGTTCCTCCCCATGATGAACCTCCTCATTGTTCGCCGTTTGACGCGGCGTTATAAGGCATTTTAGCACATATTATCCCATTATGCAAGCAAATTTGAATTTGTAAAGAACCCCGGCTTCATTATTGTCCGATTTTCGCCCGGGTCGGGCGGCTGCGCGCAAGGGCGTAAACCGCCGTTTAAACCATTTCGCGCGAAGGGCGGATGCGCGCGGTTTCATCGGATATAAAATAACTCCCCTCACCTTTCGCCCAGTAAATAAAAATATAATGATAAGGGGCTTTTCATTTTAAGCGTTATCTGTTAAAATGTATAATAGTTATATATGCGCGGCAAAGCTGTGCGCGTTTATGCAAGCAATATTTTGATTCGGAGGGAACACCGTTATGAAAGACTATAGCACTGGGAATATCCGCAACATCGCGGTCGTTGGGCACGGCGGCGAGGGCAAGACGACGTTGGTAGAGGCTCTGTTGTTCGCCACGGGTACGATCGACCGTCAGGGGCGCGTCGAAGACGGCTCCACGACGAGCGACTACGATCCGGAGGAGATTCGCCGCGGCATATCCATATCGGCTTCCATCGAACCTCTGGAATATAAAGACGTCAAAATCAACCTCATCGACGTTCCCGGCTATTTCGACTTCGCGGGCGAGATGATGGGGCCTTTGTCCGTCGCCGAGGGCGCCATAATAACCGTGGGCGCGGTTTCCGGGCTGAACGTCGGCGCGGAAAAAGCCTGGAAACAGTGCGAGAAGATGGGCGTGGCCAAGATGATCGTCATCAATCAGATGGATCGCGAAAACGCCAACTTCAGTAAGGCCCTTGGCACCATCACCGACAAGTATGGAACCCACATCGCCCCCATCGAGGTTCCGATCATCGAGAACGGCCAGTTCACGGGCGTCGTCTGCATCCTCGAAAACAAGGCCTTCATCGGCGAGGGCAAAAACCGCAAGGAGATACCGATTCCCGATTCCGTTGCCTCCGACGTCGAAGCCGCCCGCGAGCAGATAATGGAAGCCGCCGCCGGCGCCGACGACGAGCTTATGGAAAAGTTCTTCGAGAATATGGAGCTTTCCCCCGAGGACACCATGAAGGGCATCCGCAAGGGCATAATCGAGGGAACCGTCGTTCCCGTGGTATGCCTCTCGTCACTCACCCGCGTGGGCCTCGTAAAGCTCCTCGACAATATAATCGACCTCATGCCCTCCCCAGAGGGACGCGTCATGACCGGCGTCAACCCCAAGAACGACGAGGCCGTCGAGCGCGTATGCAAGGAGGATCAACCCTTCTCCGCGCGCGTGTTCAAGACGCTGGCCGACCCCTACGTAGGAAAGCTTTCTCTGCTTAAGGTCACATCCGGCTGCCTGACGGGCGATACCCAGCTTTATAACGTCAACGCCGAAAAGACCGAGAAGGCCGGAAGCATCTACATACAGCGCGGCAAGAAGCAGACGACGACCACCAAGGTCGTGGCGGGCGACATATGCGCCCTGTCTAAGCTTCAGTCCGTCTCGACCGGAAACACCCTTTGCGACGTCAACAACCCCGTTCGCTTCGACGACATCCCCTTCCCGCAGCCGTGCATATCAATGGCGGTGTACGCCAAGAAAGCCGGCGAGGAAGACAAGGTGTTCTCGGGACTTGCGCGCCTTACCGAGGAGGACCCGACCATAACCGTATCCAAGGATCCCTCGACCACCGAGTCGCTGCTTTCCGGACTGGGCGAATTGCACCTCGAAGTCGTAAGCCGCAAACTCGCCAGCAAGTTTGGCACGGAGTGCCTTTTGCAGGACCCCAAGATCCCCTACCGCGAGACCATCCGCAAAAAGCTCGACTGCGAAGGACGCCATAAGAAGCAGACCGGCGGCCACGGTCAGTTCGGCCACGTCGTCATAGAGTTCCGCCCCAACGACGATCCGACCAACAACGACATTATCTTCGAAGACGCCGTCGTCGGAGGCGTCGTGCCGCGCAACTTCATACCCGCCGTCGAAAAGGGACTGCGCGAAAACGCGCCGCACGGCGTGCTCGCGGGCTTCCCGATGGTCGGCATAACCGCGAAGTTGCACTTCGGCTCCTATCACCCGGTCGATTCTTCCGAAATGGCCTTCAAGACCGCCGCGCGCCTGGCCTTCAAAAAGCTCATCGACGCAAGCCCCGTACTTCTCGAGCCTATTTATCACGTCGAGATACTCATCCCCGACGAGTACATGGGAGATATAATGGGCGACATCAACAAGCGCCGCGGCCGCATAATGGGCATGAATCAGGTCGACGGCCAGCAGCAGGTCGTAGCCGAGGTGCCTCAGGCCGAAATGTTTAAGTACGCCACCGACCTTCGCAGCATGACCCAGGCCCGCGGCTCCTTCACCATGGCCTTCGAGCGCTATGAGGAAGTCCCCGCCGCCGACGCCAAGAAGATCATCGAAAACGCCAAGAAGGAAGAGGACGACGACGAGTAACGGCCCAGGCAATGTAAATAATACACCGCCGCCGTTCGCGTGTTGCCGGGCAACAGGTATGCGCAAATCATAAACCTAAACTTACACCGGGAGCGCAATGCGCTCCCGGTTAAACCAGAGGGCGGCACATGCGGGGAACGACGCAGCCCGTTTGATAAGCCATACCGCGAGAAATTTCCGGGCGCGCGACAGTCAACCCGCATTTATCCACATGGTTTGCGCAGGGGAGCGCATTGCGCTCCCGCCGGCCTGTAATCCGCGGGCTTGCGGCCGTCAGTAGGTTTGTCCGTTCCCAACGCGTCGCCCGCTGTCGGCCTGACAGTTCCCCGCGCGTATCACGGAGCGGTTAACCGGCTTAATTTGATGACATTGCCCATTGGC
>JAUNBY010000252.1 GCA_030526935.1 Clostridia bacterium | reverse complement strand
TCATATTAGTCTGCCTTATCAAAAACCCATTAAAACAAAATTGAACTCCTTTTTCTCATATGTTACACTATTCCTGTGTTACGGATAAATATGAGAAAGGCGAATGGTACTGGCAGGGCGCAGAAATTTATGACGTATACTTTACCTGCCACGCGATTAATCAACAACCCGTCAAACGCGCTTTCGCGATACTCGACTCCGAAAACCCCAGAGCACAAACCGTTGTGAATTCCACAATGACGGTTTTTTATGGCAAGCTGATACGATAGAAGGATTAGCGGAAGAAATCGGCGTTCCCGCCGACAATCTCACCGCGACCATCGAAGCCTACAACGCCGCCTATGACGCCGGCGAAGGCGTCGAGTTCGACGTGAGCAACGAAAACATGCTCCCCGTGCGCACCGCGCCGTTCTACGCCGTAGCGCTTAATCCCGTCGCTATAGGTTCGCTGGTCGGACTTGTCGTAACCGAGAACTGCGAGGTTATCAACAACAGCGGCGACGTCGTCGAAAACCTCTACGCCGTTGGCGAAATGTGTCAGGGCGGCAATATTGCGACTATTTATGGCGGATTGAGCGGCGTCGGTACGGCTATACATACCGGCCGAATCGCCGGAGAACACGCCAAAGACGCCATAAGAGGATAGACAAAGGGTAATTAACTAATAAACCGCAGGCGTCCGCCTCCCGTAATACAGTTAAGGGCGACGCCTGCGGATGTTTGTTCGCCGCAGACCACAGCCGCATTAGCCAGGCTTAAATGAAAGAAGGTGACGAATTGAAACACAGAACACTTGGAAAAGCGGGACTGAGCGTTTCCGCCATAGGTTTGAGCCTGACGCATACGAGCCGGGGCGGACTGCCGTTTCAGGACAAACGCGGGATGAGCGCCCTCATTCACAGGGCGGTAGAGATGGGCGAGAACTTTTTCGATACGTCGGAGCTATACGATATGCACGGCGACGAGAGACTCGCGGGCGAGGCGCTGGAACCTTTTCGCGACGAGGTGGTGATCGCCGCGAAATTCGACTGGAGGATAGGCGCGCGGTGCGGACGTGACGGCGGCTTATCCGCCATGCGTCGGTCGCTGGAGGACAGTCTCAGGCGGTTGCGCACGGATCGCATAGACCTGTATTACCAGGATGGGGTTGATCCGGACGTACCAATCGAGGACGTAGCTCAAACGGTATCGGAACTGAAAAAGGAAGGAAAAGTGCTTCATTGGGGATTGTCTCATGCGGGCGTTTGCGATATTAGGCGGGCGCACGCGATTTGCCCGGTGACGGCGGTGCGGGGCGAGTATTCTCTATGGGTAAGGCGCCCTGAATCGGATTTACTTCCGGCACTGGAGGAAACGGGCATAGGTTTCGTGTCCTCCAACCCTATAGGTATGGGATTTCTCGCCGACTCCCCGGAAGATACTCGATTGAGCGAAAGTTCAAACCCGGCGCGGAATCATATGGACGAACTGCGCGCGTTCGCGGCCGCGCGTGAAATCACGCCTTCTCAGGTTGCGCTGGCGTGGCTTCTTTGCCAAAAGCCGTGGATTGTGCCTGTTCCAGGAACGAAAAAGGAGGAACATCTTCAGGAATACATGAGCGCCGCCTATGTCGAATTGAGCGCGGCTGATATGATTGAACTGAACGCTATGCTTTAGATATTTGATTGCGCGATAAAAGTTTAGAATTGCGCGAATCCGTATGGGCGTAAAGTTTGGAGATTCAAGGGCGTTTAGGCGTATTTATCCGGCTGCGCCTTGCCCTTTACCCGGAGAACGGGTATAATATCACAATAACGTCAGCGCGGAGGTAAGGGATATGCTGCTACGACAGCTCAGGTATTTTATCGCGGTGGTGGAAGCGGGCAGCTTTACGGAAGCGGCCGAGCAATGTTACATTTCGCAATCCGCCATTTCCCAGCAGATTCAGGCGTTGGAACGCGAGCTGGATGTGGAGCTTATCCGCAGGGAAAACCGCCGCTTCAGTCTGACCGCGGCGGGAGAGCATTTCTATCGAACGGGGCGCGGATTGATGGGCGAGATAGAGAAACTCTGCCGGGAAACTGCGAGGATAGGCAAGAACGACTCAAGCCAGCTCAAAATCGGCTATCTGCGCTGCTACGGCGGACTTGAACTGCACCAGGCCATCGCGGAGTTTGCCAGTAAGCACCCCAATGTCGTCGTCTCAACGACGATGGGCACGCATGAGGAATTATACGACCAGATTCGCTTTGGACTGTGCGATCTGGTTCTCAACGACCAGCGCCGCGCTTTTTCCGACGCTTACGTTAACTTCGAACTGATTAAATGCGATTGCTTTGTGGAGATATCCTGTCAGAACCATTTGAGCGGCGAGGGATGCCTGTCGATGGAGGATGTAAGAAAAATGACGTGCATACTCATCTCATCACGGGAACAACAGGCTGTTGAGCAGGATTTCTATCAAAACACCCTGGGCTTCGGAGGAAGCTTCCTCTTTGCGGAAAGCCGCGAGGAAGGGCAATTGATGGTAGTGGGCAATCGCGGGTTTATGCCCGTCGAGCAGGTGGGTACGCTTACGCATCCAAGCCCTCTGATAAAGCGCCTTCCGCTATGCCTGGGAGACGATGAACGCCTCAAAAGGAACTACTGCGCTTTCTGGAAAAAAGACCAGCAGAACCCTCACGTCCCCGTGTTCGCGCAGATCTATAAGCGCCTTTTACACGAGGCTGTCAGGGAATAGAGCGAGCCGTCCCGGTTGTTGGGGCGGATTTTTTTATAATTCTCGGATTAGCCGGGCTTATCCAAAACGCGCCAAAACAGAATTGAACGGGAAAAGCTGTTCTGCTATGATTATATTGGGCGCTGGATTTAAACGCATATTCAAACGTCGAACGAGACGTAAAATGCGGCGCCTTAAAAATATAAAAGGAGATCATATGCTATGAAAAAGTTACTCATTCTGGTTTTAACGATGATTCTTGCAATGGGCATGCTCTCATTCGCCGCCGCGGACTCTGCGCAGGCGCAGGGCGAGACGGGAAGAACGCTCGTGGTCTTTTACTCTTCGACCGGCACGACCGAGGGAATCGCGAATATAATCGCACAGACGCTCGAAGCGGACGTGTTGCGTCTGATACCCGTCGTGCCTTATACCAGCGAGGACCTCGTCTGGAGCAATGAAAACAGCAGGACGGCGAGGGAATGGGCTAACCCCGAAACGCGCGTCGTGGAACTTGAGGCGAATACCGTAGAAAACTGGGATGAATACGACACCGTGTTTATCGGCTATCCCCTCTGGTGGGGCATCGCGGCATGGCCGGTCAACAACTTTATGGAAGCCAACGACTTTACCGGTAAAACCGTGATACCGTTCTGCACCTCCGGATCGTCCGGTTTTGGTCAAAGCGGAGCGCTGCTCGAGGAAATGGCGGGAACTGGCGAATGGGTCGAAGGAAGGCGCTTCTCCGCGAGTTCCTCGGAAGATGCGGTTATAGAATGGCTGGGCGATTTAGGGCTGATGTAATTTCGAGAACACAGGAGAGGAAATGCAAAATGACACAAATCAGGAAGAACTTCGGCTTTGGCTGTATGCGTCTGCCGATGAAGGGCGGCGAGGTGGACGTCGCACAGTTCACCAAAATGGTGGATATCTTTATGGAAAATGGCTTTAATTATTTTGACACGGCTCACGGCTATGTGGGCGGAAAAAGCGAAACGGCGCTGCGGGAGTGCCTGACCAGCCGCTATCCGAGAGATGCCTATGTGCTCACAAATAAGCTGTCCACCCATTTCTTCAGCCGGAAGGAGGATATTCGCCCGCTGTTCGAGAGCCAGCTTGCCGCCTGCGGCGTGAAATACTTCGATTATTATTTAATGCACGCCCAGAGCGCGGATATCTTCGCGAAGTTCAAGCGTTGTCACGCCTATGAGACGGTATTGGAATTTCTGGCCGAGGGACGAATCAGGCATTTCGGCATCTCCTTCCACGACAAGGCGTCGGTATTGGAGAAGATTCTCGCCGAATACCCGCAGATCGAAGTGGTGCAGATACAGTTCAACTATATGGATTATGACGATCCCGGAGTGGAGAGCCGAAAGTGTTACGAGGTCTGCCGCAAATATGGCAAGCCGGTGATCGTCATGGAGCCATGCAAGGGCGGGAATCTGGTCAATATGCCGACGGAAATTTCCAGGGTTCTTGAAGATCTCCGCGGCGGATCAAACGCCAGCTATGCCATTCGGTTCGCGGCAGGTTTCCCAGGCATCATGATGGTGCTATCAGGCATGGGTAATATGGAAATGATGCTGGACAATATCAGCTATATGAAGAATTTCATGCCGCTTTCGCAGACAGAGCAGGCGGCGGTTAAAAAGGTATGCGAACTGTTCCGCGCAAAAAACATGATTCCCTGCACGGCCTGCCGCTACTGCACAGACGGATGTCCCAAACAAATTCTGATTCCGGATCTGTTTGCCTGCCTGAACGCCAAAAAGGTGTTCAACAACTGGAACACGGACTATTACTATCACAACGTTCATACCGTACACAACGGCAAGGCGTCCGATTGCGTCCAATGCGGCGCTTGCGAAGAAAGCTGTCCCCAGCATCTGCCGATTCGCAGGCTGCTCAAAGACGTCGCCTCTGAATTCGAGAATAAATGAGGATACTTGTGTGAAAAAGAAAAGTTTGATCGTATCACTGCTTCTGGCAATGTACATGCTGACGGCATATGTGCAAATCGATACAATGGCGGTAAAAGCGGAAGAAACCGCGGCGGCGTCGGACGGGCGCTGTTCCGAAATGAATGAGTTGCCGTTTTTCGCGCTGAAACAGAGCGTTACGGGCGAGTTTTC
>JAUNBY010000251.1 GCA_030526935.1 Clostridia bacterium | reverse complement strand
GCAAAGGTCGCAGCGATATAAGGGTAGAGCGGAAGGACCGTAAGCGCGGCTTCGTCATCGAAGTGAAGGATACAAAAGAAGAGCAAAATCTCGATAGAGACTGTTTGGAAGCGATTAAGCAAATCCATGAGAAAGACTATATCGCGTCTTTGCGTCGTTACAGGATAAAGGACATATGGATTTATGGACTGGCGTTCCATTCGAAAGAGTGCAGGGTTATTGCCGAACACATTGACTGAATACGCGCGTGAACGCATGTTATTCGCGTTGCGCGACAATAAGGACACATTTGTCAACACGAAAAGCACGTGGGTAAATCGTTTACGCAAACGTTTAATGCTATGTAGAGGGCGCGAATTTCAATATTTTTGTACATAATGTCCAATTGACAGGGCGCATATAGACGTGATATACTGCATTTGCAAGGGAAGTTGAACGAATCTGCCGTATGATAAGTAAACGATTGCGCAAACGAAAAACACGAGGAATACGAATGGACAATAAACGGACTACAATCAAGGATGTGGCGCGGGTAGCCGGGGTTTCTACGGCGACGGTGTCTCATGTGATAAACAAAACTCGCTACGTCAGCGAGGAGGTGCGCGAGCGCGTGCGAGCGGCGGTGCAATCGACAAATTACAGCTCCAATTATATAGCGCGCGCATTGCGAGGAAGCAAAACGCACACTGTCGGCGTCGTAATTCCCGAGATTTCCAATCCGTTTTACAGCAGTATCATCTACCATATGGAGCTGACTTTGCACGAGGCCGGGTATATGATGATTCTATGCGACTCTCAGGAAAGCGCCGAACACGAGGTCGAGATAATCGAGCGCCTGTGCGGATGTCAGGTTGAAGGTATTGTCCTGGCTCCCATCAGCCCCGCGACGGATTATGAAGCGTGGGCGCAAAGGATCGGGTGTCCGATAGTATATATAGACCGCTATCCCAACAGCGCGAAATACAGCGGCGTGTTCTGTACGGTTCGCGAGGCGGTATCATTGGCTACGGAACAGATGATTTTGTGCGGACACAATTGCGTGGCGCTTATGAACAGGGATACCGCCGGGCTGTATTCCATAGTAAGAGAACGCGAAGAGGGCTATCGCGACGCGCTTAAAAAGCATGGCATAGAACCCGATTCCCGCTATATATTCGAGATACCAGCCTGTACCGAATACGGCTACGCGAAAATGGGCGACATACTCAGGGAACTTCGCGAGGTGAACGGCGTGTTCTGCGCCAACAGGCATATATCGCTCGGGGCGCTTCAATGCCTCATAGACAGCGGGAGGCGTATTCCCGAAGATATGAGTATAGTGGGCTTTGCCGCTTATAGCTGGTATAACGTCACTACTCCACGACTTTCCTGCGTTCTCGAGCCGCTTAAAGAGATGGGAGAGGCGGCGGGAAGGCTCATACTGGACGTGATTGCAGACCCCGACCGTCCGCCAGAAAAAATCGTCCTTAAAGCCAGCCTGGTTGGAAGCGCGTCGATATGGCGAAAATAAACCATTGTAATGATTCGAACGCCAAAAGCCTGTCTCCTTGATAAGGCGTGGCATATGTCGCGGAGGTTGGAAATGGGCGTTCGTCGCCCTCAACTTGTATTTCGTTTTCCGATGAGGAATAAAAAATAGGAGGTACTTATCTATGAGGAAGTTTCTTTGTGTACTGTTAGCGCTCGTTTTCACGCTGGCCGCGTCCGTGTCGGCCACGGCCGAGGAGCAGGTCACCCTGAACCTGTGGCACCGCTGGGGCGGCACCAACGAAGCGCTGGTAGCCGAAATCGTCGAAGCGTTCGAGGCGGCCAATCCCGACGTCAACGTCGAGATAACGGCAAAAGCCGGCGAATACTTTGAATTGCTCCAGTCGATGATCGCCGACGCCGCCGCGGGAAATCCGCTGCCGGACGTATTCATTGGCGGATATGCCATGCTCAACTACATAGCGGGCGAAATGAACGTTGTGACGGTCGACCAGATCGCCCCGAGCCAGGAGGCGCTCGACGAGGTCTACTCGCGTTACAGCGAGAATATACTCGGCGTCTCGGCCTACAAAGGCCAGCAGATCGGGCTTCCGTTCGCGCTTTCCAACATGGTTATGTGGGTCAACATGGACATTTGGGTCGAGGCGGGTCTGACAGAGGAAGACATCCCGGAAACCTACGAAGACCTCACCAAGTGTCTTGAGCAGGTCGTCGAGACTACCGGCAAGAACGGCGCCTGCCTTGCCACAAACGACAACTGGATCGACCAGGTGCTGTCCATGTCCCGCGGCGGCTCGATCATGACCGACGACCTCGAGGGCGTATCCTTCAATAACGAAGCCGTTATAGGCACCATGACATGGTGGCAGGACCTCTATAACCGCAACCTCGCTCCCAAGTGCACGTATACCGAGATGGCCACGATGTTCTATTCCGGCGACGTAGCCGTATACTGCGCCTCGATAATGAATGAGTCTACCTTCAGAGAGTACTGCTCGTTTGACTGGAGAGCCTGGCCGATGCCCACGTTCGAGGGCTACGAGAAGCAACTGCCCGTCGGCGGCTCGGCGCTTATTTCCTTCACCCAGGATCCGTCGATGTACGAGTACACCTGGCGCCTTATGGACTACATGACCGACGACGAGGCGATGGGCATTTGGACTAAGACCGGCTACATATGCCCGACTGACGCGGACGTTGAAGTATCGCAAAGCCAGCAGGTCAGCATCGACCAGCTCGCCTGCTGCGGCAACTACCTGTGCTGGCCCGGCGGTTCCATAGGCCTTGAAATCGACTCCATATGGGCTAACACCCGCAATTCCATACTGCACGACGGACTCGACGTCGCGCAAGCTCTGGCAGCGGTCGACGAGGAATGCAACATGCTCCTTGAAAACGCCTGATAGCGGGGTTAGATGACGCTACCGCTCAACTTAGTCCATCGAGATAACCTTGCGCCATATCCTTGAAATGCCCCGGCATGCGGCGCATTGTATGACGCAAAAATCTCACCGGATTCGAGCGTTGCGGACGGCGTCAACACAACCTGGCAAACATATATCCCGTGCCGGAGAGGGTCATTTGAAAACCGCTTTTTTCAAGACGGCGGATTCTCTCCGGCATTCATTTTATCAAACAAAGGTACTGAAGGGGGCGACTATCGCAATGATGATAAACGCGCAGCGGGATCTCAGGAGAAGAAATGAGCGCGCCAAAAACCTGGGACTGGCGCTGTATTTTATTCCGGCACTGATATTCTACGCGGTGTTCAAGTATTTCCCCATTATTTACAGCAGCGTCCTCAGTTTCGCAAAGTGGAATTTTGTCAGGGACATATCCTGGATAGGCGTAAAGAACTATGTAGACATGTTCAGCAGAACCATGTTCGTCACCGGACTTGGAAACACATTTCGCTACATAGTGGCCTTTTTGCCATTTTTCATAGTATTGCCCCTTCTGCTCGCCGTGTTGCTTTTATATGTAAAAAATCGAGTGGCGCAGTCGGCTTTCAAATCGCTGCTTTTCATACCCACTGTGCTGGCGCTTTCTATATGCTGCATGGTATGGCTTTGGATATACAGCCCCTCATTCGGCTTTTTGAACCGCCTGCTCACGAGCTTTGGATTTTCAAGCATATCATGGCTCAGCGATAAATCCTTCGCCTTTGGAGCTGTTATAGTTGTCTGCGCGTGGAAATACATGGGGCAAAATTTAATTCTCTTTATGGCGGGACTTCTCAACGTGCCCGAGGAATGCGTCGAGGCGGCGCACATCGACGGCGCGAACGAGTGGCAATGCTTCTGGCGCGTGCGTTTTCCATTGATAATGCCGACCGTGGTTTATATGTTCATCACCTCGGTTATCTTCGCGGCCGACCGCGCGTTCACCGCGATACATATCCTCACGACCGGAGGCCCCAGCTACACCACCACCAACCTGGCCTACGTAATATATGAATTCGCGTTCAAATCCTACAATATCGGCATGGCCAGCGCCATAGCGGTATTTACCTCGGCGCTTTATCTGATCATCACCGTCATAATGATGAAAACGCTGGGAGGTTTTGAATACCATGAGTAAAAAACGCTCTGCCGGACAGTGTTTTCTGTGTCTGTTATTTATAATCGTCATAGTGGTCAACCTTTTCCCGGTAGTATGGATGATATCATCGTCGCTCAAGACGAACGAAGAACTGTTTTCCGAACAGCTTACCATAATCCCCCGACAGCTGTCTTTCGAAAGCTACCGCGTCGTATTTGAGGAGTATTCCCTTGGTACCTGGTATAAAAACAGCATCATTACCACGTTTGGCATATTCATTTTGCAAATCATGGTGTCGTTGCTCGCGGCCTTTGGCTTAAGCTATTATAAGACAAAGTGGAACGCGGCGGCTTTCTATTTCATAATCGTCACCATGGTCATACCCTTCCAGGTGACAATGATACCGAATTATATAATTGTCAGCAATATGGGGCTGAAGGACAGGCTCGGCTCGGTAATACTGCCGTATGTAGCCAACGCCACCACGTTTTTCTATCTGTTTCAAAACCTCAAGAGCATACCCAAAGCGTATTACGAGGTGGCGCGCATCGAGGGCGGCAATTCCTTCTGGGCATTCCGCAACGTCGCGATGGGGCTTTGTAAAGGGGCGATTTCCGCGATATCAATACTTACGGTGATAGAAAGCTGGAATCTGTATTTCTGGCCCATGCTGGTTTTGACCAAGCCGGAATCCCGAACAATGACCATAGCGCTTCGCCAGTTTCTCGACTTTGAGATGGGCAATCGCTGGGGGCCGTTCATGGCGACGGCAACAATGGCGTCGCTGCCGGTCATAATAGCCTACCTTTTCTTCCAGCGCAATATAATCA
>JAUNBY010000250.1 GCA_030526935.1 Clostridia bacterium | reverse complement strand
GCGGATATTGTTTGAGCTTGCCATTTACTATGGTGAGCGGCATGCCGGAGACGATATGATTGTACTGCGTAAGTCCAAATTCAAAGGTATAATCGTACCAGGTATCGAGGCTGTAACCGCCGTATTGCTTCTGCCCGTTGCGATAGACATTATAGCTGCACCAGGTCGTATCGAACAGAAGCCAGCGTCTGCCGTCCCAGGCGATGTTAAAGGCATGGTTCGGAGCGCTCACATAGCCGCAGGGGACGCCGACCGCCTGCAAAAGCGCCTCGACGGACATGGCGTAGCCTCCGCAGACCGTGTAGCCGTAATAAAGACACGCGTAAGGGTCGTAGTGCACATCAGGCTTACGGCCTTCATAATAGTCGTAATCGTAGTATATCTTGTCGGACGCGTAACTGGCGACAGCTCGAATCTTCTCAGCCGCGGTGGAGCATCCGGCGGTGATTTGTCGAGCCAGGTTGACGATGAACGCGCATTTCTCCGCGTCATAACCGTAATTCCCTGCAAGAAAGTCGTCGCCGTAGAGATAAAACTCTGACCCTCGAGCGAGAAAATTGGCATATATATCCCGCGCCTCGGCTGTGAGCTGCGCATCCTTCGCCAGGGAAGCGCGCGCTTTCCCCGAAGGATAGACTTCCGGATTTGGTACGCCGACGACGATTTCCACCGTCTGTCTCGCGGGAGAAACGGGGAGCGGCGTTCGCGTGATTGAACGCGTTTCGGCGCAGGTTCCTAAAGGCGTCAGTGCTATCAGCACAAGGATCAGAATCAGTGAACGGCAAGCATGGCGTTTCATGGTCATTCCTCCTCACAATCTCCCATTCGGCGCGCGTGCGCGCAAAAGTACATAGTCGAGTCATAACGTTCGGGAATCGGGGCCGGCTCGCGGGCGATTGCGCCCGCCTGCATACTCTCAATCGAGCGTTGAGAGACGGTGGCATATATCGACTATATGCTGAGTGTTTTCGGCGATTATAACGCCGGCGTCCGCCAGCGCGAGTTCCTTATTTTGCGCGCTTCCGGTTCCGTCGGCGGATACTATCGCGCCCGCGTGACCCATGGAGCGCCCCTTCGGGGCGTTCTTGCCCGCGATAAGCGCGACGACGGGTTTATTGACGTGCTTTTTGATGTATTCCGCCGCGAGTTCCTCCTCATTGCCGCCAATCTCGCCTATCAGTACGATTATCTTCGTCTGAGGGTCGGCGTTGAAGTCCGGCAGCACGTCCGCGAAGGTGGAGCCGGGTATCATGTCCCCGCCGATTCCTATGACCGTGGACTGGCCAATGCCGCTATTTGTCAGCATGAACACCGTCTCGTAGCAGTTCGTGGCGCTTCTGCTCATAATGCCCACATTGCCTTCGGAGAATATTTTGTGCGCCATGAACCCCGCCTTGCACTTGCCGGGAGATATAATGCCAAACGAGTTCGGCCCGAACAATCTGGCGTTACAGGTTCTGGCAAGCTGATAGCAGTACATCATGTCGTGTACCGGAGTGTGCTCGGAAATCGTCAACACAAGCTTCAGTCCCGCGTCAAGCGCCTCGATCACGGACCCCTTAGTGAACCGAGCGGGTACGAATACTACGGAAGCGTTCGCCCCCGTCTTCTCGACGGCCTCCCTGACGGTGTTGAATACGGGGACGTTGCATACCCGCTGCCCGCCCTTTCCGGGGGTGACGCCCGCCACGACGTTTGTGCCGTAGGCGATCATCTGCTCGGTGTGAAAACTTCCCTCGCGACCGGTTATGCCCTGTACCAACAGTCTCGTGCTACGGTCTATCAATACGCTCACAGCATATCCCTCCTTTGCGTCAGATGCGCTATGCTCTCGCGAAGACCGTCTGCTGGCAATACCTGATCGGAGTTCAACCCCTCTATTATCGCAATCCCCGCGTCCTTATTCGTCCCTTCCATGCGTATAACTATAATCTTGCCTTCGAGGTCGCGTTCATCCATCGCCAGCTTTACTCCCCCCGCGACCTCGTCGCAGCGGGTTATGCCGCCGAATATATTTATCAATACCGCTTTTACTCCAGGAGTTGAGAACAGTATCCTCATGGCTTCGCGTATGCGTTCCTTTGTGGCTCCGCCTCCGAGGTCCAGCGCCGCCGCCACGCGCATACCCTCCTTTGAGATCATGTCTATGCAGCTCATGAGCATACCGCTGCCGTTGGAACATACGGCTATAGTGCCGCCCTTCTCGATCGGAATATACAAAAAGTCGAACGAGCGCGCCTGTCTGACGAGGTCGTCCTCGGGCATTTCATCGCGCCAGGACGCCACCTCGGGCAGCCTGTAAAGAGCGCTGTCGTCTATATCCACCTTGCCGTCGAGCGCTATGAGGCTCATATCTTCCCTTGCGACGAGAGGGTTGATCTCCACAAGCATGGCGTCGTATCTGTTGAACGCGTCGTACAGCCCCTTGATAACGCCGTACAGTGCCTTTGTATAGCCAAGATCCAAACCTGAATCCGAAAGCAGGTATCGCGCCATGTAGTCGTTTACGCCTGTCATAGGATTTATAATAATCTTCTTAACAGACGCGGGATTGTCCCTGGCCGTCTGTTCTATTTCCATGCCGCCGTTCGCCGAGAACATTATCATGGGGCGCTTCGTCAGCCTGTCGAGCATTATCGACAAATACCACTCCGTAGTGTAGTACGCCTTTTCGACGATGAGAAGCCTGTCAACGCGCAATCCGCGAATCTCGCTTCCCAACAGCGCCCGGCAGTGTTCAAAAGCCTCGTCCGGGTCGTTCGCGAATCTGATGCCGCCCGCCTTGCCGCGCCCGCCAATCTGCACCTGCGCCTTTACGACGACGGGATAGTTAAGCCCCGCCGCCTCTATAATCCCTGGGGCGTCGTCGATATTATCGATGACGCAGCCCGGCATAGTCGTCAACCCGCACTTGTCGAATATCGCCTTTGCCTGGTATTCAAGCAGTTTCATCAGGTTTTACCCCCAGATCTCGTCATCGGTAAGCATACGGCTCCCGGGCTTTATGTACGCTATTCGGCTGACGTTGAACAGATGTTTCCACGACAGGTTTTCGGAGATGGAATTGTTGCCCCAGCTTCCGCAGCCCAGAGTCGTCGTGGCCGAAAGGCCGTTGAAGAACGAGCCGCCGTTATTGGTGGAGCATATCTGATTTATGAGGAAGCGCGACACGGGAAGGCGCAGCGCCGCTTTCTCGATGTGGGTTGTGTCGTTTGAGTGTATGCAGACGCTGTGACCCTTGCCTTCGACGCAGAGATTATTGTAAGCCGTCTCGACGCAAGCCTCCCAGTCTTCCAGATTATCGTAGGTCGCTATGACGGGGCACATCTTTTCCCTTGAGAATAAATCGTCCTTGCCGCAGCCGTCGGCCTTGACTATAAGGACCTTAGTTCCCTCGGGAACGTCTATGCAAGCTTTTTTGGCTACGAACGCGGCGTCCTGTCCGACGATGTTCTTGTCGGTAATGCCGCCGGGGAATATGGTGTCGCGAAGGCGGGCGACCTCGTCGGGTTTATGGACGTAATACGCCGCGTTTTTCTCAAAGATTTCCATAGCCTTTTTAAATATGGCTTTGGGCATTATGGCGGTCTGCTCGCCGGAGCAGATTATGCCGTTATCGAAGCGCCGGCCCTCGATTATCATGGGAACGACCTTTTCCAGATCCACATCTTCGTCTATGAGGCACTGCACGTTGCCCGCGCCTACGCCGAAAGCAGGCCTGCCGGACGAATAGGCCGCTTTGACCATGCCCATGCCGCCCGTTGAAATGCACACGTCGCACTGCTTCATGACCTGTCCCGATACTTCCACGGTTGGCTCCTGTACGCACTGTATAAGGTTCTCGGGCGCGCCTGTTTTCGCTATCGCCTCGTTCATCAGCCGCACGGCTTCGTAAGAGCACTTTTTGGAGCGCGGATGCGGACAAATTATAATGGCGTTTCGCCCCTTTATGGCGAACATGGCGTTGCACATGGGGGTTACTATGGGGTTGGTCGTAGGCGTCACCGCGCCTACGACGCCCATGGGCTTGGCTACCTCGACAAGACCTTCCTGCGGAAGCTCGCGAATTATGCCAACCGACTTCTTTCCCTTCAGTTCGTTCCAGATCACGCGCGCCTTGCCCATGTTCTTTTTAACCTTGTCTTCGTAAACGCCCATGCGCGTCTCGTCGACAGCCATGCGCGCGAGCGTCTCCGCGTTGTCGAATATCGCCTTCGCGCACGCCCTGACCAGTTCGTCTACCTGTTGCTGAGTGGCGCCTTCAAATACCTCCTGCGCCGCGCGCGCTTTTGCCACCATGTCTTTTACAAATTGTTCCGCTTCCATACTAATGTCATCCTTTCCGCTTTATGATATCATCGGTTATCTCTTAAAATCCCGCGACGGGCTATTTGCCTACATTGTATCATCGCAATCAAAAACCGTCAAGCAATTTAAATATATTATATAATATTTATGATTGGATTGTCGAGATGAAAGGGATTACGCATTTAGTAAATATGCCATAAAATTAAATGAGAGGTATCGATTAAGCATAACTGTACCCGCGCACGACAATCCCCTGTTAAATCTTATTTTTCTATTGACAAGAACGCATGAATGAGCTATCATATGAACACGGATTCAAATGAATGATTGTTCAAAAGAATCACCATTCATGCGAATCAAAGTAGTCGAAATGTGGCGAACGGTAAAAAGCACGATCATCATTTGATACTGGAGATGCTCGAAAAGAACACTCCCAATGCCGAAATGCTCTACGATCTGGCGGATCTTTTCAAGGTATTCGGAGATACCACGCGAATTCGAATACTCTACGCGCTTTTCGAAAGCGAGATGTGCGTATGCGCCATAGCCGAGTTTC
>JAUNBY010000249.1 GCA_030526935.1 Clostridia bacterium | reverse complement strand
GTTGGGGGGGCGCCCCCCCCCCCACGTACCCCCCACCCCACCGCGGTCGGCAGCAAAACCGCGCACACGACGCAAGCCGCGAATCAACCGCAACGTCGCGCGTAGGGGAGCGCATTGCGCTCCCGGAACTATCGCGCGGCATGGTTTACATAGCGGGTTACGCCGTTCCCCCCAGCCCACCGTGGTCTGCAACGAAACCTCGCACACGACGCGCACAAACCATGAATCATCATCTTGACAATTCAATTTGCTGCCGACGCTTGATTTTTTAAAGCCATCGCGTATAATAAACAAAGGCGAGACCATGAAACGAATATAAGTCGCGGGGAGTGATAAAATGCCGGAGGCTTACACTATAAATCAAATCAAGCACGTATTGCAGAATATGCCGATAGATAAACGCGTCCGGCGGCTTATACTGTTCGGTTCCCACGTAAAGGGAACAGCGGAGATACAATCTGATATGGATTTCTTCCTCGACAGCGATAATAGAATCACCGGTTTTGCGTATTTTGACCTGAAAGGCCGCCTTGAAGACGCATTTAAACGCGACATCGATCTTATTCCCGACGTTGATGTCATACCCGGTTCAAAAGTGGATGAGGAAATTCGCAAAACGGGAGTGATGGTCTATGGCCGTTGATGTAAAAATTTCGCTCTTGAAAATGCTCAGGTATTGTGAGAATGCTCAAAAATATGCGAGGGAAATCTCATATGATGATTTTGTAAGAAACGAGCTGTATCTTACATTTGCGGTTTTCTCTCTATCACAGCTTGGAGAACTTGCTACGGTGTTGTCAAACAGAACCGACTGCTGTGCGCGTTATCCGGAACTTCCCTGGGTTGCTATGAAGTCGATGCGCAACAACATCGTACATAATTACGACGGATTGAGGCTAACTAACATCTGGTCTACGATCCACAACGATATCCCCGGTCTTGAAAATCAGTTGAGGAGTATAATATCAGGTATTGATTAGACCTTATCAGTACAAGTTACGCAAACGATTCCGGAGGTAAATATGAAAACCTGCTTTCTATGCGTCGATTGCGGCACGACTATCGTAAAGGCCGCCGTAATCGACGAGGAACTTAATATATTATCGGAGGCTTCGCGCCCCGTCGCCGTGAAAAGCCCCTTCCACGGCGCCAACGAGAGCGACATGCTCGACGTCTGGAGCCGCTTTTGCGAGGTCACAAAGGAGCTGAAGGAGAAGTGTCCCCGCTTTGACGACGTTGCGGGTCTTGGCGTCACAGGCCAGGGCGACGGCCTCTGGCCAATAGACGCGCACGGCGAGCCGGTGGGCAACGCCCTTTTGTGGAACGACACCCGCTCCCGCGATATAGACTTCGACTCCATGCCCGAGGTCGCCGATATAATCGAAAAAAACCACTCAAACCTCGTTTTCGCGGGATCGATGTGCGCGCTGCTCAAATGGCTCAAACTCAACCAGCCCGAAAGGTTCTCAAAGATCCATAAGGCCATACACTGTAAGGACTGGATCAACTACCGCCTGACCGGTGAGATATACACCGACCGCAGCGACGGGAGCAGCTGCGTCTACGACCACGTGAAAGGCCGCTTCCTGACAGAGGTCTTCGAAGCCGCCGATATGAACGAGTGCAGGGATATGCTCCCCGAGTTTTCCGAATCCTCGGGCGTGATAGGCCGCGTAAGCGCAAAGGCCGCGAGGGAAACGGGCATTCGCGAGGGGCTCCCCGTCATAGGCGGACTCATCGACGTGTGCGCGGTCGCGGTCGGCGCGGACGCCTTCCTGCCGGGCAGAAGCTCCACGATAATAGGCACGACGCTCTCCTGTCAGATGTCCTACCGCAAGGAGGCTCTCGACTTCGCGGACAAGCGCGGGCTTTACGTGCACCACGCCATGCCCCATAACTACCTCTACATACTCCCGACGCTCTCCGGCGCGTCTACCATGGACTACGTAAAGGCCCTGCTCTTCCCCGACGTCAAATACCCCGCGCTCGAACGCGAACTGGAAAAGCTGCCAATAGGATGCGAGGGGCTTATATACCACCCCTATATTTCAGGCGAGCGCGCGCCCATTAAAAACCCGATGGCGACGGGCGGATTCTTCGGCCTCACGCAAAGGCATACCAAAGGGCATATAATGCGCTCGGTCTTCGAGGGGCTGGCATGTTCGTTTTACGACTGCTATCAGGTGTTCTCGGGCGGCTACGATACGATTTACCTCTCCGGAGGCGCGTCCATAAGCCCCATGGTCTGCCGGCTTTTTACCGACATGATAGGCGTCCCCTGCCGCCGCGTGGAGGCGAAGGAGCTTGGAACGCTCGGAATCGCCAGGCTTCTGATGGTGGGCTTGGGTCTCGCAGGGGACTTCGCGGACTTCGGCGAACAGAAGGCCGCGTCTTTCCAACCCGATTTGCAAAGGCATGAGGAATATTTGAAGGTGTATCAGCTGTTTAAACAGTTGCAGACGATGATGGAACCATTCTGGAAAAACAGAAATGATTATATTACAGGAGGACACAGGTAATGGACGAAAAGCGCGCGTTTGAGGTTCAACAGGCGGTTTGCGAAGCCGGTAAGAAGATGTTTCACTCGGGTCTCGTCGCGGGGACGTGGGGGAATATCAGCATGAGAATCGATTCCGATTACATGGTCGTCACCCCCTCCGGAATGAATTACGATTCGCTCAACCCCCAGGATATGGTGGTCATGAACATGCACGATTTCAGCTTTGCCGGAAAGCGCAAGCCCAGCATTGAATACGCGATGCACGCGCTGTTGCTTCTGGATCACCCCGAGGCCGACGGCGTGGTTCATACCCACTCGACTTACGCGCTTTGCGTGGCGTCCGCGGGCAAGGATATACCGCCTATTTGCGACGATCAGGTTCAGATACTGGGCGGCGACATAAGGGTAACGGGCCGCGCCATGCCCGGCTCCCGCGAGATGGCTGACGAGGTCGTGAAATGCATGAAGGGCCGCGCGGGCTGCCTCGTGCTCAACCACGGCGCCGTGACCATAGGCAGAACCCTCGACGAGGCGCTTCTGGCGAGCGTCGTGCTCGAAAAGGCGGCTCAGGTGTATACGCTTTGCCAGGGACTCGGAGGCCCCGTCATCATCGACGAGAAGTCCGTAAACGACATGCGCGAGTACTTTCTCAACAAATACGGTCAGAGGTAGCGTTATGGAAAAGCTTAAAGTCGTATGCACGGCGCAGATAACGGAGGAATACAGAAATAAGCTCGACGCCAGATTCGATATGAAGTATACCGGCTGGGCGGTCAAAGACGGCTGGATACTCAACGAGGAAGAGTGCGTCGAAGCGTTCAGGGACGCGGATATACTCATCGTCGGCGTCGATCACGTGACACGCGAGGTTTTGGATAAATGCCCGAACGTCAAGATGATATCCTGTCCCCGGGGCAATCCCGTCAATATCGACGTAAAGGCCGCCGCCGAAAGGGGCATACCCGTAAGCTTCACCCCCGGCAGAAACGCCAATTCCGTCGCGGAATTTCTGCTGGGCGCGGTCATTGGCTTTACGCGCTATATTCCGCTTAGCTATCACGAGGTGAGAAACGGCCGCTTCCTGGCTCCCGCTTCCCGCGACATATACCGCGTCCCCGAAAAGGACGACATAGTCTGGGGCTTCGCCATGACGCCCCCCGAAACGCCGTTTATGGCCTATTACGGGTATGAATTGTACCGCCGCAGGTTCGGAATGATAGGCTACGGCGCGGTCGGCAGACGCCTCAACAGGTTTTTGCAGGCTCTTGAGATGGAGGTCGTGATATACGATCCCTATCTCGATCCCGCCGTAGCCGAGGCCGACGGGGTGAAGATGCTCTCGATGGACGAGGTCATATCCACGAGCGAGTTCGTGTCGCTTCACTGCAAGGTCACGCCCGAGACGAAGGGCATGTTTGGAAAGCGCGAGTTCGAACTGATGCGCCCCGACGCGGTGTTCATAAATACCGCCAGAGGCGTAATCGTCGATCAGAAGGCGCTGATAGACGCGCTCGAGCAAAAGAAGATCAGAGGCGCCGTTATCGACGTGTTCTGGCAGGAACCCATGCCCGCGAATCACCCGCTTCTCAAGATGGACAACGTGGTCATGACCCCTCACATAGCCGGGGCATCGAACGACGTGGCCAGGCATCAGTCCGTGATGGTATACGAGGATATAGAGGCGTTCGTCGAGGGACGGCCGCTTAAATATCAGTTCAGAGTCAAATAAAATATGGATTGAATTATGGCTGTTTATATGCTATAATGGCTTATATAAACTGAAAGGGGTATGTATATACATGAAAGAACTTATGCAGGAATTGAAGAATTTAAGCAAAAACATGAAGATCGTCCTCGGAGCGCTCGCCGGAATAATTGTGATTTTGATAATAGTGCTGGCCGTCTGCAACGGCAATTCCGCCTCTACCCAGGCACAGTTGACGCAGCAGATCGCTCAGGTGGAAGCGGACTCGCAGGCGGCTCTCGAACAAGCCCAGGCCGACGCTCAGGCTCAGATAGAAGCGGCGCAGGCCGACGCTCAGGCGCAGCTTGACGAATTGGCCGCCCAGAACGCCGAGGCGCTCGCCGCAAAAGACGAACAGTACGCCGCCGACGTCGACAGCATCAATCAGGCTCACGACGCGGCCATAGCCGAGTTGCAGGCCGAGCATCAGGCCGCCCTCGAAACGCTCTCTCAGGAGAAGGACGCCGAAATGAAGCTCGCCATCGATGAGCAGGCCGAGAGGTACACCGCCGACCTGGCCGCGAAGAATGACGAGATAGTCGCGCAGGTTGAATCGACGAGGGTCGCGATGCAGGCCGAGGTCGAACTGAAGACCGCACAGCTTAACAACAGAATCGACA
>JAUNBY010000248.1 GCA_030526935.1 Clostridia bacterium | reverse complement strand
TCAGTTGTCAGTAGCCCGAGAGATTTCCGCCGCCCAAAAACGCAAGGATAAACTCGTCAGGCAGCTGAAAGAAACCAAAGACTACGACGCCAGAATCGCCCACCTTGCCCTCTCCCGCATCGACATAGACCTTGACGACGGCGTAAAGGTCAACTATGAAAAGGTGCAGACAGGGCGAGAGGGGCAGAAGATTGAGATACTGGCGAGGATATGAGGTGAACAGAATGTGCCAAGATAATGTAAATAGCCTATTCAACTCCATTGCAGCGCAATTTGTTGGCACGGTTATTAAATCAGAAAATGGTATGAACAGTCTGGATCTAGTGAAAGAGTCGAAAGACAAAGCAAATAAACATAAATGGCTTTATCATTGCACTACTACTAATGCATTATTCAGTATTATTACACAAATGGAGTTTTGGCTCAGCAATCTAAAGTGTGTAAATGACAAAGAAGAAGCTAAACGCATAAATATTCATGAATACGAGAGCACATATTATGTGTCTAGCTTTACATATGAGGACAACGTTCTAAATGAACATTGGAGAGAATATGGAAGTGAGGACGACGGCATACTTATCGGGGTAAAAAAAGAATGGTTCAAACAAGATGCGGTATTCATGACAAGCGGAGGCACAAAGTGCTGCGGACATAAGATATTTCTCAATCGAAAATTATGTGAACAGAAAATGCTCTCCGATCTGCTCATAGAAAATCGAATAACCAACCCGTTCTACATAAATTCGTTTGACTTTTATCAAGTTGTGTACAATGACTACCTTAAGAGAAAAGTATGCGGAGATGGCATCACGTTTCAAGACGGGAAGAATTGTCCCGCAGAATTCATCGTTCCCGAAGTGGCTGGAATAATCAAAAGTTGTAAGGGTGAATGCAAACGCAATGAGAAAGAAACGTATATCAAGGACTGGTGTTCAGAGAAAGAAGTACGCCTCAAAGTAGGAATACAACAAATGCGCATAACCCCAAGTGGAAACCCTATATATGATGGCTCTATCATGAAGTGGGCTTTTTTCCCAAAGATTGCTGTGCCGCTGACCAACAATGCTTTCGATCAAGTCAGAATTCGTTTCAGCCCCAACTACTCGAATAAGTCCGAGTGTCTGAGACGAATTGAGAAGCTTCTTCCTTCAAGCAAAATCGAGATTCTATGAATCGAGGGACGTGTATGCCAGAGCTAAACCTAAAACAAATATCCGATCGCCTGAACGCCGAGTTCACCGGGGACGCGCGCAAGCTGGTCTTCTGGTTTGACGCGGAGGCGGAGTTTGTGGACGACATCGGCACGCTGCGGCTGGACAACGCCCGGATACTGCCGCTCGATCCGCACGATCAGTTCTATACGAAATACTTTCTTGAGCGCGTGGATACGACGACGAACTACCTCGTGTACTGCCCCTTCCCCAAGCCCGCCATACGCGACAACCATCTGGCGGACACGATTCGCTATTCCAAGGAGTTTTTCGCCGACAGAGCGTCGCTTCTCGCGCTCGATCTGGGCATCGACGAGCGGCTAAAGCCGGTTGTTGAGCATTATATCAAGTTCTTTGGCGAGAAGAAGCGCGCGCAGGCGTTCTATGACCTCGAGCTGGATTCCTATACGCGCAATTCCATAGAGATCGGGCTTATGAGCGTTTTGTGCAAGAACAAAACGACGTCGTTTGAGGACGTGGCGCGCCGCGTCGTCACGGACGGCGAATTGGACGAGAACGCGTATCTGGCGAAGTTTGCGGAGTTTGATTTGCTGCAACCGTTCTGGCGGCATATGGAATCGACGTTCGGGTATTGCGACCAGAATCCTACGCTATCAAAATTTATCATGACGGCGTTCGCCACCTATGCCGCAAAGAGCATACCGGCAGATATGCCCGCGAAGTGGAAGCCCTTTGTGTCGGGCAAAGCCGGAAATCTCATCGCGTTTCTGGACAGCCTGATGAATAGCTTTCTCTACAGCACACGCTTCGACGAATTGGCGGAATACGCCTATACCGCGCTTGGCGTGTCTGAACAACTGTCCAAACTGCCGCTTGACGCGCTGACGGATTGCTGCCTGTTCAAAGGGATAGATCTCATGCTCATCCGCTGGATGATCGAACGGCTGGAAGATGAGGACGTCGCCGCAAAGCTAAACGGGAAAACAATCCCTGCACTTTGTGCACAGCGGCGAAAGAAGCACTACGGAAGTCTGTTCCACGACGCGTATTTCGTTCTGGAAAACGCGTTCCACATCATCGCACCGGGCGTCTATACGCCCGTGAGCGGCATTGACCGCATCGCTAAGTAGTACGCGGACAGGGATTATATGGTGGATCGCCGTTATCGGTACTTCTATTACTACATGGACAAGCTGGACGAAGACGCGCCTTTTGAAAGGCTTCGGGAACTTGTCGAGAATATCTATACAAACGATTACCTCAACCCCATCGCCGTCAACTGGAATACGGACTTCGTGGAAGCGGGCGGAAAGACGGGACTCACGCGGCAGGTTGACTTCTATGAGCGTTATATCCGTCGCGCGAAGGAACGCGTCGTAGTGATCATCTCCGACGCGCTTCGCTATGAAGTCGGCATGACGCTTTACGAGAAGCTGCAAGGCGACGAAAAGTGCACGGCTGCGATCACGGCGATGCAGGGCGTGTTGCCGTCGTATACAAAGCTCGGCATGGCGGCGCTGCTGCCGCACAAAACGATAACGCTTTCGGACGACATGCGCGTGCAGATAGACGGACTGCCCACCGACAGCACGGGGCAGCGGGAAGCGATTTTGCAAAAGTATCAACCGCACAGCCGCTGCGTTCAGTATGACGATATAAAGGGAATGAAAGTCGCCCAGCTTCGCGAAGTGTTCACGGGACAGGACGTGGTATACGTCTATCACAACCAGATCGACGCCCGCGGCGACAAGGCCAATACCGAGAACGAGGTGTTCAACGCCTGCGAGGAAGCGGTCGAGGAAATCTTCTCGCTCATCAAGCGCCTGACGAGCAGCGCCAACACGATACACTTTATCGTGACCGCCGATCACGGCTTTATCTACAAAAGAGACAAGCTGCGCGAAGGCGACAAGATCTCGGGCGTACCCAACGCCGGCAGGCGCTACGCCGTTTCCCGTGAAACCGTCAAACTTCCCGGCATCGCGCAATTGCCCCTCAACGCCGTACTTGGCGGGAGCGATGAGCGGATGGTGTACTTCCCGACAGGCACAGATTTGTTTATGACGTCAGGCTCGGGGCTTAACTACACGCACGGCGGGAGTTCTCCGCAGGAATTGATTATTCCGGTAATCGACGTGAAAACAGAGAAAGGCCGCAAGGAGACGACCACCGCGCAGATAGCGCTCGTAAGCCTCGTCAGCAAGATCACGAACCTGATTACGACGCTTGATTTCGTGCAAACCGAACCTGTCAGCGATGTCGTGAAGGAGACGAAATATCGACTTGTCTTTATTTCAGACAGCGGCGAAAACATATCAGGCGAAGTTATCTGCACAGCCGCCAGCAAAGAGCAGAGCGCAGCCAAGCGGGTGTTCCGTCTCAGGTTTACGTTTAAAAATCAAAAGTATGACAGAAACCGCACGTACTATCTCGTCGCCTTCGACGAGAAGAACGATAAACTGGAAGTGCTTCGGCATGAAGTGGTCATGGATATCGCTTTTGCCGATGATTTTGGCTTTGGCCTGTAAGGATGGAGGGTTATGGTCATGGATGAATTTGCACGCGTAAGCATTAGCCCGGATGAAAGCCCCAACGAAGCGATTAACAGACGCTTACGTGAATACTTCGACGGCAGGATTGTGCGCAAAGACCTGACAAAGTCCATCAAGGAGGGCGCGAACGTACCCGTCTATGTCTTGGAATTCCTGCTGGGGCAGTATTGCTCGTCGGATGATCCGCAGATCATCGACGAGGGCGTAAGTAACGTCAAGCGGATTCTCGCGGATAACTTTGTGCGCCCCGACGAGGCACAGAAAATACTCTCCATATTGCGCGAGCGCGGAAGCTATACCGTTATCGACAAACTGACGGTGCGGCTGAACATCAAGGAAGACCGCTATGAGGCGGAGTTTTCCAACCTTGGTATAAAGGGAATACCGCTTTTGCCCGAATACGCTTCCAGGTATGACAGGTTGCTCTGCGGGGGCATATGGTGTATCGTGCAGCTGGAATACGAATACATAGAGGAGGACAAGAAGGCCAGCCCCATCCGTATCCGAAAGCTCACGCCGATACAGATGCCACATGTCGATATGGATGAGGTCAGGAACAGCCGCAAGGCGTTTACCAGTGACGAATGGCTGACGATTATGCTCAGGTCTTCCGGTATGGAGGCCGACCGATTCCCGCAGCGCGTGAAATGGCTGCTTCTCGCGCGTATGATCCCGCTGGTTGAGAACAACTTCAACTACTGCGAACTGGGGCCTCGCAGTACGGGCAAATCTCATATCTACAAAGAGATTTCGCCTAACAGCATTTTGGTTTCAGGCGGTCAAACGACCGTCGCCAACCTGTTCTACAACATGGCAAGCAAGAGCGTAGGCTTGGTGGGCTTGTGGGACTGCGTAGCCTTCGACGAAGTCGCGGGCATAAACTTCAAGGACAAAGACGGCGTACAGATCATGAAGGACTATATGGCGTCCGGCTCCTTCGCGCGCGGCAAAGAGGAAAAGGCGGCGTCCGCCAGCATGGTTTTCGTGGGCAATATAAACCAGAGCGTGGACGTACTGCTCAAGACATCCAGCTTGTTCGATCCGTTTCCACCGGAAATGGGAACCGACACGGCGTTTCTCGACCGTATGCACTGCTACGTGCCTGGCTGGGAGATACCGAAGTTTCGCCCGGACAGCTTCACAAACGATTATGGCTTCATTA
>JAUNBY010000004.1 GCA_030526935.1 Clostridia bacterium | reverse complement strand
CCCCCGTGAGCGCCAGGGCAAGGAGCTTTGTCCCTTGGTGGGGTTCCAAGGGACAAAGCTCCTTAGCGTGTGTATTTGTGTTACGACTCTTGGGTTGACGACATTGCTTTATAATAATGACGCTCTAATCGCGAAGTCTCCAAAATGCCCCTTTATTGGCGGCCAAGAGCAGCACGCCCCTTACCGCCAGGGCGGCGAGGCAGCCGGCGAGCGAACCGGCTATGTCGGTCAGCACGTCCGTAATCTCGCTGCCCCTACCGTCTACAAAGCTCTGTCGCCATTCGTCGAAGCAGGCAAATATGGCGCAAACACCAATGGCTATAAGCAGTTTTTTCCAGACGCCGGACTTGAACGGCGCGAAAACCGTAAGAAGTAAAAACCCGAGAAGCGCGTATTCCGCCGCGTGCGCCAACTGCCTTACGAGGTTGTTTTTTTCGAGATACTCAGCCTCGTTTCTGTCGATTTGCGCGTCAGGGCTGATAATCCTGACGATGACGTCCGTCACCTCGAAGCTCAACGAAGTTGATTCTTCGGCGTTTTGAGAGGACATCGAGGATATCATAATGGCGCAGAGAACAACAAGCGTCCATACGACGATTTCATAGGCGATCAGGAATTTTTTCCGCATGGCCTGTCAGCTAACCTTCTTTATATATTGTTGAATCTGCTTGCCGTACTGCCTTATGTTTTTAAGGTTGCCGTTTGAAATAGCGGTTTCGGCCTTTGTTATGAGGTTGTTCATATTCCGGGTCTGCTTTTGAGTCAGTCCTCCTAGGCTTATTACGGACTGGGCCTGGCTTATTATTCCCCGGGTGGTCTGCGTAGCCTCATCCAAGGCGGCGGTGCTCACGTAGGTCGTGGTTGTGGCACGGCGATTTGACCCGCATTGCGTGCAAACGCCCAATGACGAACCGAGCTTATCGGTAGATGCGCCCTTGAAGTACTCCCTGACGTTTTCTATAGTGTCATAGCGCAGGGGATGACCTTCCGGAAGATATATGGTTCCGTAGCTCTTGACCGAGGTGCAGCTCGAGCTTGGAAGCATCTGCGACTTTGTGCAAAGCTGTATCGTCCTGTGCATATTGCACTTTTCGGTAGGCTCGGTGCCATGCAGATAGTAGTCGGTCGTGATCCCATAGCCGTTGACGTCGTTGCGGCACGCGGCTGTTGGCTTCATGCCCGATACCGCGCAGGCGTTGGCGACGACAAGTCCGTAATCCTCGGCGCTGCCGGTGATGATCGCCCTGTCGCGGGTTATGTTCAATATGCTGTGTACCCTCGACATGACCGCCGCCCAGAAAGGCGCGGCATAGGTTCCGCCGGTCGCGTCGGAGGTTAGCGGCTTATAGTTGTCGCAGCCTATCCACACGGCGCAGGCGTAGTAAGCCGTCATTCCGGCGAAGGTTACGCCCCTGTAGTCGCTGTTGGTTCCGGTCTTTCCGGCGATTGTAAAGTTTCCGAATTTTGCTCTGGATCCGGTGCCATTATCGCTTACGCAGCCCTCGAGCATATCGACCAGCATGTACGCCGTCGATTCCTTGAAGACCTGTCTTTGTATCTGCTCGTCGGATATGTCTATATATGTACTTCCGTCGGAATTCAGAACTTTCGTAAAGGCGTAAGGTTCGAGATATTTTCCCTTGTTGGCGATAGCCGCGAAGCCCCCGGCGAGTTCTATCATGGACACGCCCGACGAACCAAGCGCGAGTCCCGAGCCGGTCGCGCTTATGCGGCTTGAGCTTATGCCAAGTTTTAGCAGGTAGTTGACGGAATTCTCGATGCCGACGTAGCTGAACAGCGCCTGCGCCGCGGCGGTGTTGTGGGATTTCATTATTGCCCGGCGCATGGTTTCAATTCCGTTAAACTGCGTGGTTCCGAAGTTATTTGGATATCCCCTTTGGGTATCCCAACCCTCGATTTTAAGCCCCGCGTTTATGACCGGGCTTCCCGGAGAATTGCCGAGGTCTATTGCGGGACCGTATACCGATAGTGGCTTGAGCGACGAGCCGACGGGCATTCCGCCGTAGGATGCGCGATTTAGCTGTTTTCTTTGTATAGGCTCCGACCTTCCGCCGATTATCGCCGTCAGTTCGCCCGTGTGCCAGTCTATCACCGCCACCGCCGCCTGCGGGTTGACCACGCGCAGATATTCGCCGTTGCCGAGCGACGAGCGGTAGTAGCTGTCGGACGCGTTTCTGGTTTCGGGATAGTTCGAATAATTGGTAACCACGTCCTGAACGGCCTGTTGAACCGTCGGGTCGAGGCAGGTATAAATGCTGTAGCCGCCGGTGCGCAGTCGCGATTCCATGGCGCTTCGGTTGGCGGTGGTATCGGACAGGTTTTCGACCCGGAGCATCTTCGTCACCACGTCGTATATGGCGTATTCGACGTAATAGGCGTTGTCGTACATGGTGTTTGTGAAAGTCGAGGTTTCAAGGACGTTCAGCCTCTCCGACATCGCCTGATTGTACTCGTCAACGGTTATAAGCCCCTGAGCGTACATTTCGCTTAAGACATAATCGGCTCCTTCCTCTATAACCTCGGGGGTATTGCGCGAATAGTAGTTGCTTCGAAGATTATAGCGGTAGGGATTTCTGATGGTTCTGGCGAGGGCGGCGCACTCGCGAAGCGACAAGTCTTCGACGTCCTTTCCGAAATAGTCGAGCGCCGCTACCTTTACGCCGTAATTGGAGCCTCCGAGGTATATGACGTTGAGGTATTCGAGGAGTATCTCCTCCTTTGAGAGCTGCTCTTCGAGGTGAAGCGCCAGATACGCCTCCTGAAGCTTTCTTTTGTAGTTCTGTTCGCTCGTAAGCATGGTAAGCTTTACCAGCTGCTGGGTTATGGTCGAACCGCCCTGCATGTCGTTATTCAGCAGATTTCCTATAAAAGCGCCAAGTATGCGCTTTACGTCGACGCCGTTATGCGTGTAAAATCGCTTGTCTTCAATAGCGATGACGGCGTTTTTAAGGTTTTCGGGTATTTCCGACCATTCGGCGTCTATGCGGTTTTCCGTGCCTTTGAAGTCGGTTATGAGGTTATTGTATTTGTCGTATATAAACGAGGTCTTCGCCTGCTCGTCAAAAGCCGACAAATCCAGCTGGGGCGCGGTCTCAACCCACGCCTTCGCCACCCCCATAAGCGCGCCTCCGCCCGCCACGCCTATTATCAGCATGACGATGAAAAGCATCTTCGCCGTCGTCATTATCACCGAAAATAAGAAATTAGGCTCGCGCATTCGCGGCTTGAACATACTCATATTGGTTATCCTCCAATGCCTGGCTTGTATCGCGCATATCTAAACGTCCATTAGTATATTATAACGCAACATTTAGACGAATCGACGGTCGATATGGTTGCGTTTATAATGCTTTGCGCGTTCACTTTTTCTTCGCTTTATATGAATTGCGGGGCAGGTTTTGAAGGGAAGTCCGGAATCCGGGCGCTTCCGCGTCGCGTTCCAAACCGAAGTGCTGCTAAGAATTGCGTTTCATAATAACGCTTTTGCGGGGATGTGTTTTGGGGTGAAGGTTGCTATGGATGGCATTCATGCCGCCGTTTTAATCGCGGCGGCATGAACACTATAAACCATATAACCGCGCTTCCGCGGCGCTACTTCAAAAGCTCCTTTGAGATCTCGTCGAGCCAATCGCCGTCGAACAGTTCTATCAAGCCCTTGTCGCACGCGGCGGCTAATTTGGGATTTATGGGTATGCGCGCGGTCATGGGTATATTTAGCCTCTTCGCGGTTTGCTCGAGCTTGCTTTCGCCGAAGGGGTAGACCTTCTTCTGGCAGTCGGGGCAAACCATATAGCTCATGTTCTCGACGAGCGCCATAACCGGCTTTTCCATAAGGGAAGCCATATTCACGGCCTTTTCCACGACCATTCCGACCAATTCCTGCGGACTTGTAACGACTATCACGCCGTCCACCGGAAGCGACTGGAACACCGTCAGCGGAACGTCGCCCGTTCCCGGAGGCATATCGACGAACATATAATCGACCTTATTCCAGACGACGTCGGTCCAGAACTGCTTGACGGTTCCCGCGATTACCGGCCCGCGCCATACGACGGGGGACGTATCTTCTTCGAGAAGCAGGTTTATTGACATTACCTCGATTCCCGTCTTAGTCATCACCGGGATTATGCCCGCGTCGTTTCCAAGAGCCTGCTGTTTAAGGCCGAACATGCGCGGAACCGAAGGCCCCGTTATATCCGCGTCGAGCACGGCGACGTCGTAGCCCGCTCTCTTTGCGAGTACCGCCAACAGCCCCGTTACCAGCGACTTACCCACTCCGCCCTTGCCGCTTACGACGGCGTAAACCTTGCCTATGTTCGAAAACTGATTGGCGGGTTCGAGAAAGCTCTGCTTGTCGCGGCTGGCGCAATTCTCGCCGCAGGTAGAACAATCATGGGAACATTCACTCATTAAAGACACCTTCTTCTATATTTTTGATCGATATTGTGATCCAGGTACATTCCGGCGCATATGTTTTGCGCTCGGTTCGCGGCGCCACGCGAAAAACGCTTCGCTTTACAACGGCAACATTTGCGAAGGGACGTCATTTCGATATTAAGCCCCTCACGTCATCATCGCAAAGCGGCGCGGCGTCTTTCATGGGGTAACTCAACCCCAATGATTCGTATTTGGAGCGCGCGTACTGATGAAAGGGAAGAAATCGCCTGTTCAGCACGCCGTTTGCGTCCAGAAAGCTGATTATATCCGCAATAGCCCGCTTATCGCAATTAAAGCCCGGAATCACCGGAACGCTCGCCATTACGGTTTTATGCCTTTCGGCGAGGCGGACAAAATTTTCGAGTATCAGGCGGTTATCCCTTCCGGTATGCTCTTTATGGACGGCGGCGTCCATATGCTTTATATCGAATATGAAAAGATCGACGAGGCTCAGCACTTCCTCAAACGCCTCCCATGAAACGCAGCCCGCGGTTTCGACAGCCGTGCGTATTCCAGCGTCGCGGCAAAGCTCGAGAGCTTCGGCTAGAAATCCGGCTTGCAAGAGAGGTTCGCCGCCGGAAAACGTAGCTCCGCCGCCGCTTTGCCTGTAAAACGGGACGTCCTTTTTTATCTCGTCAACGACGCTGCGCGCGTCCATGTTCACCGGCTTTACTGACAAAGCGCCCGTCGGGCAGCGTCCGGCAGCCTTGCGGCTCGCTTCGGGCGTACAGCGCTCATAGAGTATTACAGGACCTCTCTCGCCTTTGATCAGCTCGTCCGACGCGGCGGCCTTTACGCACTCGTGACAGCCTATGCATCTTGCTCGCGAGAAAAATAGTCTGCCAGCTACGTCCCATGATTCGGGATTCGAGCACCAGCGGCAGCGGAGCGGGCATCCGCTCAGGAACACCGTCGTTCGTATTCCGGGGCCGTCGTGTATGCAATAGCGCTGAATCGAAAAGATCGTACCCTGCATGATCAACGTCCCTCCGTTTCGCCGCCGTGATGCGTCCTTGTGATTATCTCGTCCTGTATCTCGCGGTCGAGGTCAACGAAAAAAGCGCTGTAGCCGGCTACGCGAACCACCAGATTACGGTATTTATCGGGTTCTCTTTGAGCCGCCAGAAGCCTTTCGCGCGTAAGTATGTTAAACTGTATATGTACGCCGCCCAGCGCGAAATAGGTTCTAATCATATCGACGAGCTTTTGCTGATCCTCGTCGTTTCTGAGTATGGACGGAGAGAACTTCATATTGAAGTTTACGCCGTTCGTGCCAAGGCGTTGCGGGATGCTCGCGACGGACTTTACGGCGGCGGTAGGGCCGTTTACGTCCATATTGTGCTTTGGGGAAATGCCGCCGTCACCAAGCGGAGTGCGCGCAAGCCGCCCGCTGGGAAGCGCCGCGACCTGTCTTCCAAGCGGCGTGTTGGACGAAAGGCAGAACAGGCCGGGGCGGAAATGTCCGCCTCGAACGGTCTTCTTGTCAGCGACGTATTCGCAATAAGATTTCGCAACCCACGCGACCATATCATCCGCCTCGGAAATATCGTTTCCGTACTTAGGCGCGCGGTTTATCAAAAGCTGTCTTTCTACCTCGAAGCCCTCGAAATTATGCCTCAGCATGTCTTCGAGCTGTGCGGCGGTCAGCCATTTATCCTCGAATACCGCCTTTTTGATGGCGGTCAGGGAATCCCCCGCATCCGCGACGCCCACGCCCTGAATGCCTATGTAGTTATACTTCGCGCCGCCTCTTGTGCAGTCCAGTCCCTTTTCGACGCATCCGTCGAGAAGAAGCGACGAGAATATATGCGGCGCATAATCCCCTATGAGCTTTTCGGTGCAGTTGAGGGAACATACCATCAGATCTGCGAAATGCTCCATTTGAGCCTTGAACGCGCTTTGCAACTGCTCAAACGACTTAAACTGCGAAAGATTTCCGGTTCTTGGCCCCATCTGCTCCCCCGACAATTGGCAAACCCCGTCGAATAGAGCAAGTTCGAGACATTTTGCGATATTGAAAAAACCGGCGTTGGTGCTTCCCATAGTATTGCCGCTGCCCGTCGGCTCGACGCAGCCGACGATCGCGTAATCAAGCGCCTCTTGCCTTGTGAGGCCGTCGGCTGTAAGTTCGTCTATTATCACCTCGTCGTTGAACAAAGGCATCTTTCCGCCCTGCCTCAGGCAGAGTATCTGTATAACGCGCTTTATAAAAGCGTCGGGGTTTTTTAACGAGACGCGTATGCTCGTGTTCGGCTCCGAGTTAAATACCGTTTCTTCCGCGTCGAGGCAGACATAGGTCAAATCGCACACCGCGTCGTTGCCGTCCCGGTCGAGACCGCCCAGCGCCAGGCTGTTTGCGGTCGAGAAGCCGCCGTTGTTGCGGGCGTTTTCATAGGCGCAGGCTTTTATAATGTCGGAGTGCTTGATCCAGAAGCATTCGAGTATCTCCCGGGCTTCCTCGCGGGTAATCTCCTTTTCGGCAATCTCTTTTTCGTAATAGGGCCTGAGTATCTGATCGACGCGCCCGTCAGAGATGGAGGAGCCGTTTTGTCCGCAGTAGTCAATCAGTATTGTAAACCAGAACGACTGCACTGCCTCGAAGAAATTTTGGGCGGGTTCGTAAGGCACCCGGTCGCAATTTTGGGCGATCAGAGTCAATTCGCGTCTTCTGCGTTCGTTTGGGCATTTTGCGACTTCGTCACGCGCGAGTTTCGCGAAACGAGCCTGAAACGACTTCACGCCCTCGATGCATATAAGCGCCGCCTCGTAAAACTGGCGCCGTTCGGCGTAGTTGACGTCGCAGACGTCCATTTTTTCCAATTGCGCCCGGATGTCTTTTTCTATTTTCACAAACCCGTATTTAATAATCTTTTCCACGTCCGGCAGATAATGCCCATGGCCGCTTCGCGTTCTACTCAGCGGATTAAACACCCTGTATGGCGTTTCGAGCGCCTTTAAAAGCGGCTTTCCGAAATACCACGCCGCCCTTTCGCCCGTAGAGCGCGCCTTCCAGTAGGGGTTTATATCCTCTGTGATATGGCGGACGTCCTCATCCGAAACCCGAAGCGTATCCACCTTTCTCACGGGCATAAGCTCGAGTTCTCTTTCGTCAAGCAGCCCAAATTCTGGAAACAACGGAGCGCAACGGGGTTTTTTCGCGTGATTGCCGACGATCAATTCCTCGTCGTCTATGAATATGGTCATGTTCTCAAGCAGATACCTTAGAGCCTTTGCGCGGCGGATTATATACGGCTCCCCTTCGCTCGCGCGGTAGCTTTGAGTGACCAGATCAGCCCTTTCCACGCATATCTCGGGAACGACGCCGAGCATGCGCCCGTTCAAAAGGCTCGTGCGCGCCTGTCTTGACAGTCCTTCAGGCAGCAGCCTTTTTTTCACGTCTGTCATAAATGCGCCTCCCTTCAAAGCTTACACAGCTTCTGACAGTAAGAAATGTCCGGGGCATACGCCGACGCTTCCCGGCATACGGCAACTCACATGCCGCAAGCGAGAAAACGTCCCGTGAAATTCATCCTCCGGGAATCGCGGCGCGTCCTCACGCTACCCTACGGCTCCCAAACTCCCTATACCTCTCTCCGATTTCATCTGATTGTACAAATCGAGGGAATCGGTGCTCGAAAGGCCGTAGTCATCGGAATCCGCGCTGTTTACAAAATCGAGTTCCTCTTCTTCGGACAGATCCTCCTCGAATCCCATCAGTTCCCTGTCGTCGAAGTCGGAATCGTAATCGTATTCATAGTCTTCGTCGTACTCGTAGTTTTCCCAATCGAGGTCGTCGTAGTCGTCGTAAGCGTAAGTTTGCGTCTGCCAGGGAAGCGTGGTTTCCCCGGTCATGGCGGTCCAGCCCTTGAGCGCCAGTTCGTTTAATATATTCGGGTTTCTGACGTATACGTACATAGCGTATATATGAGAACCTAGAATGGCTATGAATATAATCAGCGTCAAAACCAGCATAAAGAACTTTTTAACGCGATGCGCCCTCGTAACCCGCGCGGCGACGCGTATAAAGCCGCTGATCGCCAGTATGAGGCTCACGATGGGCGCCCAGAAAAGCACCGCCGATAACACCGAGTGGCATACGCCCTTGTTCATCAATCTGTTTTCTTCTCGTTCAAAGCTCTTTGAATACTGTGACATCGGCTGACAAAAACCTCCGTAGTTAATACATATCAGACGAGAACGAGTGGAAATTGTTCCCGCGTTTGGGATAATGCAAATCATCGCCCTGACCGAACCATGCGTCCGGGCAAGGCGACAATCCGCTCGTCCAATAATTAATTACTGGCCTTCTTTTTCTCATCAGCCTCCATGACGACGACCTGCTCGCCGTCGTAGTAACCGCAGTGCTTGCACACGCGATGGCTGAGCTTCATCTTCTGACAATGCGGGCACTTCACTATACCCGGCATATCGAGTTTCCAATGGGCGCTACGGCGTGAATTTTTGCGCGCCTTGGAAGTTTTACCTTTCGGTACGGCCATGATTACACCTCCTCGTTCTTTGAAAGCATCTCAGTTAATGCCGAAAAGGGGTTTAGCCGATCGCCGCCCTCCTGGCATATACAGCGTTCCACATTTCTGTTGACGCCGCAAGTCGGGCAAAGCCCCTTGCAGTCCTCGCGACATACGATTCTCATGGGCAGTTCGAGTATGAGCGCTTCGCCGGATAGCATATCGATATCGGCCATGTACCCGTCCAGCGGGTATACGTCGGGATCGTCCGGCGGCGGCTGCCTCATATACGTCGCCTTAAGCTTCGTACTGATTGGAAGTTCCACGTCGCTCAGGCACAAACAGCAACGCGTCTTCGCCACAGCCTTTACTTTGGCGCTTACACTCACCGCTTCCTCCGCCGCTATGTACTCGCCATCGACTTCGACGTTCCCGAAAGAAACCTCGTCGCCCATGACTTCAACGCCGGGGAGCGTCAACTCGCCCTTAAACCTGTAGCTTTGCCCCTGGTTTTTCAGCGCCTGTGAAACATCCAGCTTCAAGAGATTCACCTCGCATAGTCAACCTTTGATATTATAGCGACATACGCGCGCTTTGTCAAATTATTTTTGAGTAAGCGACAGCGTATCGCGGGCTATTGCAAGTTCCTCGTTGGTGGGTATTACCCATACCTGAACCTTTGAGGTGTCCTTGGATATAAGCCCTTCCGCGCCTCTGAGCGTCTTATTCTTATCCTGGTCGATCTCGACTCCGAGGAATTCAAGTCCCTCGCACACGCTCGCGCGGGAGCGATAGTCGTTTTCTCCGATGCCGGCGGTGAAGACTATGGCGTCAAGTCCTCCCATGGCGGCGGCGTAGGCTCCGACGTACTTCTTGACGCCGTAGGCCCATACGTCGAGGGTCACCTTGCACTTCTCGTCGCCTTCTTCCGCCCCGACATACACGTCGCGCATGTCGCTCGAACGCTCGGACAGCGCCAACAGACCCGATTGCTTGTTGAGCATGTTGACGACCTCGGTCGCCGTCATGTTCTCGCGCTCGGAAATGAACTGCACGACCGCGGGATCCAGAGAACCGGAGCGCGTTCCCATGAGTACGCCCTCGAGAGGCGTAAGGCCCATGGAGGTATCCACGCACTTGCCGTCCACGCAGGCGGACAGGGAAGAGCCGTTCCCGAGGTGGCAGATGACGACCCTGGACTTTTCAAGTCCGGGCTTCTGGGTTATCACGCCCGCGATATAGCGGTGAGAGGTTCCGTGGAAACCGTAGCGGCGAATGCCCAGGTTTTTATAATATTTGAGGGGAATGCCGTACAGATACGCCTTGGGGGGCATGGTCTGATGAAACGCGGTATCGAACACCGCGACCATGGGGGTTTCGGGCATGACCTCGCGGCAGGCCTTGATTCCCATGAGGTTGGCGGGATTGTGAAGGGGGCCCAAGGGTATGTTCTCCTCGATGACGTCCATGACGTACTGGTCGATTACGACGGACTTCGTGAGCTTTTCGCCGCCATGCAGCACGCGGTGTCCAACCGCGCCTATCTCGTCTATGGACTTGATGACGCCGTGCTCGGGATGCAAAAGCGCTTCCAGAACCGCTTTCATGGCGACGGTATGATCCTTCATCGGGCTTTCGAGCGTGTATTTTTTACCGCCGCCGTACTGATGGGTGAGCTTTCCGCCTTCTATGCCTATGCGCTCGACGAGACCCTTGCAGATGATCGATTCGTCCTGCATGTCTATCATCTGATATTTAAGGGACGAGGAACCGGCGTTGATTATCAATATCTTCATGTTTAATATCCTCCTTATGTCAGCCCTGCGCCTGAACCGCGGTGATGGCTACGGTGGCGACTATATCGTCTACGGAGCAGCCCCTGCTCAGGTCGTTGCAGGGCTTGGCGATTCCCTGCAGAACCGGGCCGTAGGCTTCGGCGCCGGCCAGGCGCTGAACGAGCTTATAGCCGATGTTTCCGGCCTGCAGATCGGGGAAGACGAGGGTGTTCGCGTGTCCGGCGACGGCGCTTCCGGGGCTTTTGAGCTGTCCCACGGATTCGACTATGGCGGCGTCGAGCTGCAATTCGCCATCGAGTTCGAGTTCGGGCGCGAGTTCGTGGGCGATGGCCGTAGCCTGCTGAACCTTAGTTACGTTGTCGTGCTTGGCGCTTCCCTTGGTCGAGAAGGAGAGCATGGCGACCTTCGGCTCCATTTCGGCGAGAGAACGCGCGCTGTCGGCGGCTCCCAGGGCGATATTGGCCAGTTCCTCGGCGGTGGGATTGGGTATGACCGCGCAGTCGGAGAAGATCATAACGCCGTCTTTTCCGAAGCTCTTGTCCTTCATCTCCATGAGGAAGCAAGAGGACACCGTCTTCATTCCGGGCTTGGCCTTTATTATCTGAAGCGCGGGCTTGAGCATGGCGCCCGTCGAGTGAATGGCGCCGGATACGAGTCCGTCGGCGTCGCCCTGTTTTACCATCATGACGCCATAATACATGGGATCCTTTACAAGCTCCCTCGCCTGCTCTATGGTCATGCCCTTGGCCTTTCTTATCTCGTAAAGCGCCTGGGCGTAGTCCTCGCTCCTGTCGCTCGTCGCGGGGTCGATTATCGTAAGGCCGGAAACGTCGGTATTCGTCTCGAGCGCGACCTGCCTGGTCTTTTCGGGGTTTCCAAGCAGCGTGAGCTTCGCGAGACCGTCTTTGACGATCTTTACCGCCGCCTGTATATTTCTCGTCTCTTCGCCCTCGGGCAAAACAATGTGCTTAACGTCAACGCGAGCCTTCGCCTTTATCCTGTCAATCAACGCCATATTCTACGCCTCCAAGATTGTTATTTCATTTATTATACTATCGCGAAGGGTGATTTTAAAGGAATAGACGTTAAATCTGCATTTATCTGTGGCGGAAGCCTGCCCCTCCTCTTTGTGAACCGCGGGACGCGTGAAACGCCGGTAGTTCGCCGCGGAGCAGCGGACTTTTGTCTTTTTTAAAACCTATATCTCTACGCCATAGAGCTTTCTTACGTCTTCCTCGAATGCGCGGTATGTTTTTTCGTATTGATCAACCCATTCCCTCCTTGGATCGACGCGCTTTTTTATCCTTATAAGCGACTTGGCGGCCCCGGCGAGAGAGCCGAAATGCTCGGACGCAGCCAGTAGCGCCGACCCCATCGCCGCGTCGACGGCGGAGGGCGCCGCCAACTGTCTGTTCAATATGCTCGCGCGTATCTCAAGCCACAAATCGCTCTTTGAGGCGCCTCCGGTCGTGAATACCACGTCTGACACGCTAAGCCCCATCTTGATCATTCGCTCAAACGCCAGCCGTTCGGCAAAGCCAACCCCCTCCATTATGGCGCGATAGAGCCTGTCGCCCGATATATCCCCGATATAGAACGCCTCGGCCTCCGCGTTTACAAAGGGGAATCTTTCGCCCTTCGCCGTCAGCGGATAACACCTTACGCCCGTAGGCCCCAGGCCCATCGCGCGCTTGTCGCGACCGGCGAAGTCGCCGTCTGGATAAAACGAGTTAAGGCATTTGCCTCCCGTATTCGACGCGCCGCCCATGAGCCATTCGCCGCTTGGCAATCTGTGGGAATAACTCGAACCGTTGGGATCGATTACGAGCCTGTTAGTCACCCCCTTCAACACGAAGGTGGTGCCGATTATGGACGCCCAGTCGCCATTTTTGACCGCTCCCGTTGCGAGCGCCGAAGCGTAGCCGTCAGTGGAGCCTCCGGTCAAAAGAGTATGTTCCGACAGCCCCAACCGCGTCGCCGCCTGCTTTGACACATTAGCGAAACTCTCGCCGGGACGTATGACGCGTGGAAGCTTTCCGGTATCTATGCCAAGCTCTCTTTCAATTTCTGCGGGCCATGTCGAGTTTATCATGTCGTAGCCGGTCTTAAGGGCGTTTGAATAATCGCTCACGCAATACTCTCCCGACATGATACCAGCGATGCAGTCCGCCTGATGCGCGAACACGCGGGTCTTGTCGTATACGTCGGGAAGGTTTTCCTTTATCCATAGTATTCGCGGAAGGGAGAAAGACGAGCCGAATCTCAGCCCGAGCTTTTGCTCGTGCCTTTGCATTGCCTGATGTACCCGCGCCGCCTGCGATTTCGCGCGCGGGTCGTTGTACATGATGGCGTTGGTCAGCGGTTTAAAATCGCCGTCCAGAGGGATAATGGTGCCGCTTGTACCGTCGATGCTTATGGACAGTATATCCGCGGGGGACAGGCCAGCCTCCTTAACCCGCTCGACACATTTTGCAATGGCCGTCTCGCTCGCCGTCTGCCAGTCATCCGGGCGCTGTTCGAACAGGCCGGGATCTTTTGCACAGTTTATTTGCGAAAAAGCGACGGAGTACGCCGCGACGATGTTTCCGTTTTCGTCGCAAACCACGCACCTCGCGCCCTGAGTGCCGACGTCAAGTCCCATAAATAGCATTTCAAGTCCTCCTTTGCGATAACGCATGTATTTCAGCTTAATTCGGATTTATTATTATGACCTGTTTTCCGTGTGAGTGGGCATAATTGACGGTATAGGCGGTTCCTCCGCCGGGCTTGCCGTCCCAGACCGCCATGAGAGCGTCGCTGTTGTCCACCATATAGCGATTGCGCAGGTGGTAACAACTTTTGTGATAGGAGGGCGACAAGACTATGTTTTCACTCGAGTTTAACAAAAGCCTCGCGTAGCGCGAGCGCCAGCCGGACGGCCATGAATTGGCCTGCCCGGGAAAGGGCACGGCGCATATAAGCTCTATATCGGATTGAAGCCCCTGCCGGGCGTTCAAAACCGCTTCGCCAAATATAATATCCGCGCCCATGGCGCATCCGCATATAAACCGCGTATATCCGTCGCCAATCATTTTTTCTATTTCGTCCGCGATGCGCGTCTCCAGCATCGCGTATTTAAGCGACATGCTTTCAAGGCTGTAATCAAATGACCGCGGTCTGTGTCCGCTAAACGCGAGGGTTTTGTGTTCGTTCATTGCGCGTGTCCTTTATAGATTTTAATGATTATATCGCTATTGATTGGAATACGTACTTCGAAAAAGCGAGGGAGACATGCCTATGGATTTCGCGAAGGCGTAGTTGAAGCTCGAGATGTTGTTATAACCTACATCGAGGGCTATGTCGGTTATGGGCAGCTTGGAGTGAATGAGCTTTTCCTGCGCTTCCCCGAGACGCCTTTTTGAGATATACTGTGCCGGCGCGTAGCCGGTCGTCTTTTTAAACACATGCGAAATATAAAACGGGCTTAGATTCATGGCTTTACCCAGGCTTTGAAGGGAAAGCTGTTCGGCGTAGTGCTCGTCTATGTATTTCTTTATCTGCTTACCGGTTTCAAAAAGCCCGATTTCATCCTCGTCCTTTAGAAGAATGTCCTTTTCGGCCCTTGGAAATATGAACGTTAAAAGCGACTGCATAAGATAGTGACAGGTGATATTTGCGTTTATGTTGTTCTCCTTGAGGGTGTCGAATATTATGGTCCATATACTGCGTATGTTTTCATACGCCGCGCCCAGCGTTATCACCGGGACGGCCTGCGGGTGTACGGAGCAGTCGCGTTCAAGCTCGGGCAATTGAAATCCCGTTATCGCCATGCACAATATATCCATATCCCGGTTCATTTCTGGCAATTCGTCGTGTACTACGCCGCGATTATACAATAACAGATCGCCCTGCGATACGTCGTAGGCGCGATCTTCGATTATGACGCGCCCCTTGCCGCGGGTGATCAGTACCATTTCGAACCAGTTGTTATGGGCGTGCGCCGTGCGCGGGTGTTCAGCCAGGTCGGCGGCGTCGATCTTGCTTACGTAGAGCAGTATAGGCGAGGGAAACTGATCAAGCTCGGTTTTGTAGTTTCCCGCAAAGAATTGCAGCATAACGTCGCCCTCCATTCGCTTTGATTCATACGTTATTATACAACACTTTTCTCAAATTGAAAAGGCATTATGCCGGCTGTACCGCAAGATTTTCGCAGTCGGGAGAAAAATTTTCCGGGTTTGGCGGCTTTGGAAGAAAAAACTGGACAAGATTTCTGTATCGTGATTGCAATATATGTATTATACTATAAACAATCAAAGAAAGATAACTGGCCGTTATCGCCATATACTAACAGATAGTTATAGAAACGGTATATTTTATTAAATGGAGGGAATCGAATGAGAGCGTTTTACGTGGAGGCGGATTGGATTCCAAAGGAAGGCTATAAACCTTCCCGGCGCGAGATAGAGACCAGGAGATCCGCGCGCGGGAACTCCATCTGGAAGGACATGCGCTACGGCGTCACCGACAGACCCATGCCCGTCGTAAACGACGACATGGTGCTCATCAAAGTGGGAGCGGCCGGCATCTGCGGAACCGACGCGCATCTTCTCAAAAAGGGAGAGGACGGCTATACGCTCTACGATGGCCACAGCAAATACCCGATAATCACGGGGCATGAATTCGCGGGAGAGGTCGTGGAGACCGGCAAGAACGTCAAGAGATTGAAAGTCGGAGATCTGGTAAGCGTGGAGTCTATGAACTGGTGCGGCGAATGCGACGCGTGCAGAATGGGCATGTTCAACCAGTGCAAGATGCTCGAGGAGCCGGGCTTAACCTTCGACGGGGGATTCGCGGAATACGCGGCGGTGCGCGAAAAGTATTGTTACACGCTCAACGACATAATGGATTTTTACGGCGGCGACAGCATGGCGGCGATGGAAATGGGCGCAATGGTCGAGCCGATAGGCGTGGCGTACAACGGCTTATTCGTTCGCGGCGGAGGCATACGCCCGGGCGGACATGTGGCGGTGTTCGGAGCCGGACCCATAGGGCTCGCGGCGGTGGCGCTTATGAAGACTGCCGGGGCGGCGAAGCTCATATGCTTTGAGACCATGCCCGAACGCAGGCAACTCGCCCTCGACAACGGAGCGGATTACGTCTTCGACCCGGTAGAATTGTCGAATAAGGGAATCGACCAGGGCGAAATGTTGATGGATCTGACCGGAGGACGGGGAATAGCGCTTTTCGCCGAGTGCGCGGGGGCAACGAGGGCTACGTATCCCGTGATGGCGAAATCCCTCGCTATAGGCGCTAAGACGGTCCAGATAGGCCACACGATAGGGCTTACCCCGGTAGACCTCTATTCATGGCAGTTCAACGCCTGCACCATAAGCGGCTCCAACGGACAATCGGGACAGGGCATATACTCCGACGTCATAGCGCTCATGGCGTCCGGAAGAATAGATTCCAGGAAGATGGTTACGGGTCGCGTACATCTGGAAGACATAATGCTCGGCATTGCCCAGGCGGACAACAGGATTTCAGGGAAAATACTCGTAAGTACGAGCTACCCAAGGGCATAAGAGACGTCAATCGATTTCGCGGCAATTCATAACGCCGCGTCGCAATAAATAATCGCAATCAAATACCTGTCAGCAGATTATCAACACGCTATCAGACTGACGCATCACGCAATTACAAACCGACAGTTGCCATTTTCATCACTGCGACTACAAGAAGGATTTATCGACCAAGAGCAAGGGGGCGGAGGTTGGCGGGTGATACCGCCGCCACAGCTCACCTCCGTCCCGCCTCCCCGCACAGCGGCTGAGGCGCGCCAACTAACTGGAAGACAGACAATTTTAGGAGGTAAAGACCTATGTCTAAATGGCAGATACCGGCAAAGGGCGGCCACATGGAGGCGGCCGACGGCGTATACTATCAGAACATGACCAACCTCGAGGTCAAACAGCGCCTCGAAAAGAACGACGTAATACTCATACCCGTAGGCTCCACCGAGAACCACGGTCCCAGCGCACCCTACGGAGAGGACACGTATCTGGACACCCGCCTTTGCGAGCAGGTAGCGCTCGCTACGGGTTGCACCGTGGCTCAGCCCATATGGTACGGCTCTCACCCCTATCATCACCTTGGACAAAAGGGTACGATAATAATACCCGAGGAAGTGCTGGCGAATTATCTCATGTACGTGTTCGCCGGATTCTGGAACGCGGGCTTCAGGAAGATGGTAGTCGTCAACGGACACGGGCAGGATTATGTCATACCTCTCGCGATTCATAAATTCGGCAAAAAGTTCCAGGTCCCCTCGATAATTCTCTACACGCATTTCTGGAACTGCGCCAAGGAGCAACTCGACGTCGTCGAAAACGGCGGCCCCTACGAGACGCCCTTCGTTCACGCGGACGAGGTAGAGCAGAGCTGGTCATTGGCTCTTTTCCCGGAATTGTGCAAGCAGGAATTCGCGACCAGCGTTCCTACCGCGCCACTTCTTCCCCCCGGACACATAAATAATTCCGCCGAGCGCGGCACGGGCCCCATAAAATGGTATAACGCCCTCGGTTCCTGTGGAATGGAGTGCGTATGCCAGCCCCAGGGAGTCATAGGGGACGCGACGAAGGCTGACGCTGAAAAGGCGAGACTCGGCATAGAGCGCACGCTCGACTATCTTGAAAAGCTCGTAAACGACATACTCACCAAGTACCCCGCGGGCACGCTTCCGCCCATAGAGATGATGACACAGCGCGACCGCGCCGATATAGAAGCCGTAATAAAAGGCCCCAACGAGCCGGGCGGCAGGCATATTTACACCATAGCTTACGAATAAAACTACAATAAATATTGATATCAGGGAGGATATAAAAATGAAGTGCAAGCAAGCTTTTATGTACGGCCCCTTTGACCTTAGAGTGGAGGAAGTGGAGCTTCCGGAATTAAAGCCCAATCAGGTGCTTATAAAGCTCAAGGCCTGCGGAATATGCGGCTCCGACGTAGAGTGCTACGAGGGCAAGTCCAAGGAAGGGCGCTACGACATAGCCCCATATACCCCCGGCCACGAGTGGGCGGGACAGGCGGTAGAGGTCGGAAGCGAAGTGACGTCGGTGAAGCCCGGCAACAAGGTAGTGGGCGATTGCGTGCTTCCCTGCAATCAGTGCGCTAACTGCAAGGATGGCAAAATGCCCTCCGCGTGCCTCAATATGCGCGAGGTTGGCTTCCTGCCCAACTCACCCGGCGGCTTCGGCGAGTACATGATTCTGGAGGAGCAATACACACACGTCATACCCGACGATTGGGATTACGAGCTTGGCGCGTGGGTAGAGACGTTCAACGTCGGCTATTGGGGAGTTTGGGGAAACGGCTGCGATCCCGACGCGTCGGACGACGTGGCCATAATCGGCGGAGGACCCATAGGACTCAGCGCCGCCATGGTCTGCAAGACCTCGGGCGCCAGGGTTATAGTCATCGACCCCATAGAGCAGCGCCGCGAAAACGCCCTTAAATACGGCGCGGATATAGTGGTCGATCCAACTGAGTTCGATGACCTCGAAGCGGAATTAAAGCGCCTGACGGACGGGCGCGGGCCGTCGGTGGTATTGGAGTGCTCGGGCAACGACACAGGCATCGCCTCGCTTTTCGACATAGCCGGTCACAACACGAGGGTCGGACTCATAGGACACTCGATAGGCCGCAAGGTTCCCGTCGAAATAGGGAAGACCATTTGGAAGACGCTTAAAATCACCGGCTCCGGCGGAACCAAGACGTGGTTCCCGCGAACGATTCGATTCCTTTCCCGCATAAAGGACAATTTCGACTTCGCGGCTCTCAACACCCATCACTTCAACTTCAGGCAGCTCAACGAGGCTATGGAGTTCGCCTGCCACCATAAAGACATCGCCCGCAAAGTCATGATAACATTCGACGATTGATTCGCGATGAAAAACTTTGACGCTGACGACGGGAGGGGTAAATCAATGAAGGAATTCAGGCTGGCGCTATCTACGGCGAACGCTTCTCCCGCCACGGCGCCGATACTCTTAAACGGAAGCGTTGTGGAGAATCTGCGCCGCGCGGCGGCTCTGGGTTACGACGCGATAGAAGTACACATCAGGGAAAACGACGCGTTTGACGAGGTGGGAATACTCAGGGCTGCGGCTGAATGCTCCGTAGAGGTGGCGCAAATTATAACCGGAAGGCTCAACACCGAAGGCCGGTGCAGCCTGACGGACGACCGGCCCTATGTCGTAGAGGCGGCGTTGAGGGGAATGGAGCGCTACATAAACATGGCGGCGAGCGTCGGGGCGGATCTCGTAATCGGATGGATAAGGGGAACCGTTCCTCCGGGAAAGGATCGCTGTGTATATATCCAGCGCCTTGCCGAGTGTATGCGCCTTCTCAACTCTAAGAGCAGGACGGTTGGAGTAAAGCTTAATATAGAGGTCATAAACCGCTATGAAACCAATATCTTCAACACCTGCGAGGAAACGATTGATTTCATCGAGAAATATGGACTCGACAACTGCTTTGTCCATCTGGACACGTTTCATATGAACATAGAGGAAGCGGATATGGCGCAGGCCATACGGCGAGCCAGGGGACTTCTCAACTACATTCACTTCGCCGACAACCAGAGAAGATATGTAGGAAGCGGAAGCATTGATTTCGAGGGCGTTATACAGGCGCTTCGAGATATAGGCTACGAGGGAATCATTTCCGTGGAATGCCTGCCCGTCCCCGACGCGGAGACCGCAGCCCGCGCTTCCATAAACCGTATACGCCAATATCTCAGATGACGGGACGTTTGACGTTCAAAGGAGGAGAAATCATGAAGCTCGGTTTCAACGAAGCTACATGCATGAACAATTCCACGCTGGAAAGGGATCTTGAGCTTTGCGAGAAATACGGATACGATTATATAGAGATACGGCTTGATATGCTGGCGGACTACCTTAAAACGCATACCCTCGCCGAACTCAAGTCCTTTTTCGACGGCGCGCGAATAAAGCCCTACGCATTCAACTCCATAGAGGACATCAATTTCGCGTCGCCTGAAAAGCAGCATGAAGTGGACGAGCTTTTCCTGTTCGCCTGCCACGCGGCACAAAGTATAGGCAATCCCTATATCATAGTCGTGCCGACCATGCGCGAGGATATGAAGGACAAGTCGGAAAAAGAAGTCTTCGAGGACAGCGTCAAGGTGCTTAAGAGGATGGCTCAAATAGCCGCCCCCTATTCGGTCAGGCTGGCGTTCGAGCCAATAGGCGATCCGCGCTGGTGCGTAAGGAGCCTTCGCCAGTGCATGGAAATAATAAACGCCGTAGACCTTCCGGAGGTGGGCGTGGCGCTCGACGCTTTCAACCTGTACCTGTACGACGAACTGCGGGATATGGGCGATATAGACGCCGTTCCACTTGAAAAGCTGTTCGTCTATCATATAGACGACTGCGAAGACAGGCCGCTTCGCCAACTCGACCATTGTCACAGGCTGATACCCGGCGAAGGGATAATACCACTTGATGATATTAGTAATAAGCTCAAAGCTAAGGGCTACGAGCAAATCGCGTCGGTAGAGCTTTTCAGACCCGAATACTGGGAACGCGACGCCGAAAGCGTCATACGGGAAGCGGCTGAAAAGACGCGAAGGTTCCTGTAACAAACAGAGGAGATGCACATATGAAAAAGCTTAGAATAGCGTTATTGGGCGCGGGGCGCATAGGAAAGCTGCACGCTGACAATCTCGTCAGAAGCGTCGCGAACGCGCAACTGGTAGCCCTGGCCGACCCGATGCTTAACGACGATACCATTGAATGGGCGAAGTCGATAGGCATTGAAAGGTGCGAGAAAGATCCGTCGGTTCTCATAGCCGACCCCGATATAGACGCGGTGTTCATCTGCTCGTCAACCGCGACTCACGCCGATCTCATTCGCGAGTCCGCCGCGGCGAAAAAGCATATATTCTGCGAAAAACCCATAGATCACAAGCTTGACAGAATAAGGGAAGCCCTCAAAGCCGTCGAGGACGCGGGAGTGCTGCTGCAAATAGGCTTTGTGAGGCGCTTTGACCACAACCACAAGAAAGTGCGCGATACCGTTGCGTCGGGAAGGCTCGGAAAGCCCCACATAGTAAAGGTCACCTCGCGCGACCCGGAGCCTCAGTCGGCGGAGTACGTAAAAACCTCAGGCGGCATATTCATCGACATGACCATACATGATTTCGATATGCTGCGCTATCTTGCGGGAAGCGAGGTCGTCGAAGTCTTCGCCTACGGAGCCATACGCATAGACCCCGAACTTGAAAAGCTGGGCGACGTGGACACCGCCATAGTGACGGTCAAGTTTGAAAATGGCGCGCTCGGCGTCGTAGACAACAGCAGAGCCGCCCGCTATGGCTACGACCAGCGAACCGAGGTTCACTGCGACAAGGGTTGCGTACAGGTGGCGAACGATCTGATCGACACCTCGATGATAAGCACGTCCGACGGAGTATACTGCGAGAAGCCGACCTGGTTTTTCCTCGAACGCTACAATCAGGCTTTCATCGACGAGGCGACGGCGTTTGTCGACGCCGCGCTCAACGGCAAGCCTTCCCCCGTCAACGGCAACGACGGGCTGCAACCGGTGCTCATAGCGCTCGCGGCCGACAAGTCGATGAGAGAGGGAAGACCGGTTAAGATTTCAGAATTGTCCCGGGATTAATTGCGTTCAATCATCCACAATCAATAATGGCGTATGCCATAAATATAAGGAGGTATCCCCGATGAAAAAAATCATCACAATCGCCCTGGTCGCCATGCTCGCTATGGTAGCGTGTTCCGCGTTTGCGGAGAAGGACATATCCGAGGTAAGAATCGGCGTGTCGGTAGGCCATCTCACCGAGGAACGCTGGCAGCGCGAAATTGAGATGTTCCGCGCTTACGCCGACGAAGCCGGGTTTGAGCTGCTCGTTCAGTCGGCGGAGGACAACCAGCAAACGCAGATCAATCAGTGCGAAAACCTGCTGAATCAGGGAATCGACGCGCTTATAATCCAGTCTCTCGACGCCGCGGCATGCGGGCCTATCGTAGACGCCTGCAAGGAATCCGGCGTACCGGTAATCGCCTACGACCGCTTCATAATGAACTGCGATCTGGACTACTACATCACCTTCGATACCGTCAAGGTCGGCGAGCTTCAGGCGCAGATGGTACTCGACCGCGCCCCGACGGGCAACTACATATGGCTTCTGGGCGGACCCGAGGACAACAACGCCCACCTGCTTCTCGAAGGACAGACCAATGTACTTCAGCCCTCGATCGACGCGGGCGACATAAACGTGGTTCTCCAGCAGTGGTGCAACAACTGGAACCCCGAGGTAGCGCTTGAGCATACCGAAAACGGACTGTCCCTCGTCGAAAACGACATTCAGGGCGTAATAGCCTCTAACGACGGAACCGCCGGCGGCGCCATACAGGCGCTTGAGGCGCAGGGACTCGCGGGCATAGTGCCCATCGGAGGACAGGACGCCGACCTCGCGGCATGCCAGCGCATAGTGGAAGGCACGCAGACGGGAACCGTCTATAAGCCCCTGGCGATGCTCAACCGCGCCTGCATACAGCTTGCGGTAGGTCTGGCACAGGGAAGAACCGCCGACGAGTGCATCGACGCCGAACTGGGCGTGTGGACTAAGCTCAACAACAACTATAAGGACGTTGACTCCTTCTCCGTCGACGTAACTCTCATAACCGCCGAAAATATTTACGATATACTCATAGTGCGCGACGAATTCCACACCGTCGAGGACGTGTACGCAAACCTTCCCCAGGATCAGTGGCCCGGCTGAGCGTCATAGCGCGTAGGGAGAGAGCCTAAGTCTCTCTCCTGATTATTCAATATGAGAGAAGGAGGTGTTGGCTTTGGACGATTATATCCTGAAGATGAGCAATATCACAAAGCAGTTTCCGGGCGTACTCGCGCTGTCAAACGTAAGCTTTAACGTGAAAAGAGGTCACATACACGCGCTGGTAGGCGAGAATGGCGCGGGTAAATCGACGCTCATAAAGATAATCAGCGGAGTCTACCCCCATGGAAGCTACACCGGAGAGATATTCTTCGACGGCAAGATCCGGAAATTTAACAGCATCAAGGAAGTTGAGACGGCTGGTATCTCCTGTATACATCAGGAATTGAACCTCGTGCCCGAACTGTCGATATCGGAAAACGTATACCTGAGCAACAAGCCGACAAGATTTGGCATCGTCAATTTTGAAAAGATGTACGCGGATACTGAAAAGATGATGCGCATGGTAGGCCTCGACCCCGATCCCAAGACGGGTTTCAGCCCCGATACGCCGATAAAGAACCTGGGTATCGCGCAAAAGCAACTGGTCGAGATAGCCAAGGCTCTTACGCTCGAGTGCAAGTTGCTGCTTCTCGATGAGCCGACCGCTGCATTGACGGAAGACGAGGTCGATGTGCTTTTAGAACTCATGCGCCAGTTCAAAAAGCGCGGAATAACCTGCATTTACATTTCCCACAAGCTCGACGAAGTATTGAGAATCGCGGATGACATAACGGTGTTGCGCGACGGACAGACCATAGACACGCGGCTTCGCGAGGACATGGACAGAAACACCATGGTTAAGCTTATGGTCGGGCGGGAACTCACCAACGTATACCCCCGCGTCGAGCATCAGCGCGGGAACATAGGTCTCGAAATACGCAATTATTCGGTACCGCATCCCGATATACCGGACAGATGGCTTGTCAGAAACGCCAACATCACGGCTTATCGCGGCGAGATATTAGGCATAAGCGGACTTGTAGGCGCGGGGAGAACGGAGCTGTTCTCCGCCGTGTTCGGGGCGTTTCGCGAGAAGGGGCAGGGGGAGGTCTATCTTGACGGGGAGAAGGTCGAAATATCGTCGCCCCGCGACGCAATATCAAAGGGATACTTCCTTTTGAGCGAGGATAGAAAGCGCTATGGACTGAACCTTATAATGTCAGTATTGGAGAACACCACCATGGCGGCGCTTGACAGAGTATCGACCGCCGGCGTATTAAACGCCAATCTCGAGGAGAAGTTCACCAATCAGTACGTCAGGGAGATAAACGTAAAGACGCCAAACAATACGGTTCAGGTGCAGACGCTTTCGGGAGGCAATCAGCAAAAAGTAGTAATCGCGAAGGCACTCATGTGTCAGCCCAAGGTAATAGTTCTGGACGAACCCACGCGCGGAATAGACGTAGGCGCGAAATTTGAAATTTATAATATAATGAATGAACTGGCCTCGAGGGGGACGACTATCGTCATGATCTCATCCGATATGGAGGAAATACTGGGCATGTCGGACAGGATCGTCACGATGAGCAAGGGTCTCGTCACCGGGGTTTTCGATCATAGGGAGGCAACGCAGGAAAGTATAATGCACGCGTCAGTTGGGAGGGCGGATTGACAATGGAGAATACTAAATCGAACAGGCTGAAGCTTTCGGCAAACAACCTCAGAACCGTTACGATGTTTGGAGTATTGCTGGTTCTGTGTCTGGGGTTTACCGCGTTTACGGGCGGATCGTTTATCACGGTCAGAAACTTCTCCAACCTGACGCGCCAGATGGCGGCGGCGGGCATCATGGGCATAAGCATGACGCTTATAATCGTCACCTGCGGAATAGACCTGTCGGCTGGCTCCGTAATGGGTCTGATGAGTTGTATCGCGGCGTACATGCAGGCGAAAATGGGCATGTCCACCGGAATAACTATCGCGAGCGTTCTCGTCATAGGCCTTCTCACGGGACTCTTGCAAGGCTCCATTATCGCCTATCTCAACATGGCGCCGTTTATCGTGACCCTGGGCGGACAGATGGCTTTCAGGGGATGTATACTCCTCGTCACTAAGGGACAGACCATAGCGCCGTTTGAGGAGTCGTTCCGCTATTTCGGCTCGAGTTACATAAGCCAGAGCGGAACATGGGTGATATGCGTCGTGGCCATACTGGGCATAGTGGCGATGGAATTGAATAAGCGCCGGGGCAAGCAGCGGCATGGTACGCTCAACGAGTCGATGAACAGGATGCTTTTGCGAATTGCCCTCGTAAGCGTCGCGGTGTTTCTTGTGACGCTGACGCTGAATTCCTACAACGGACTTCCGGTTCAGGTGTTCATAATGCTCGTGCTCGTAGTCATATTCACCTTCATCGCGCAGAAAACGACGTTCGGCCGCGCGGTGTTCGCAATAGGCGGAAACCCCGAAGCCGCCAAATACGCGGGAATAAACGTCAAGAGGACGAAGATGATCGTATACGTGCTAAACGGCCTGCTCTGCGCCATAGCCGGCATAGTATTGGGCGCCAGGCTCAACGCGGGAACGGCCGGCGCCGGTCAGAACAGCGAGCTTGACGCCATAGCGGCGGCCGTCATAGGCGGAGCGAGCATGTCCGGAGGCGTCGGAAAAGTCGCCGGAGCGCTTCTCGGCGCGCTTATAATGGCGGTCATAGACAACGGCATGAGCATGATGAACCTCGATTCGTACTGGCAGTATATCGTAAAGGGCATCATACTCGTGGTTGCCGTGTTGTTCGACACCAAGATACACGAGAAAAAGAGCTGAAAAGCTTCACAAGCTTCGCGATAGTTGTGACGACGCTCCCCCGCGCGGACGACGAGGATGGTTACCTGTTGCGGTAGCCTTCCGAAATAAACGACGTCCCGCGCGGGGGAGCTGATTGCGTCTCGCAACCACAGCGAGGCGCGATTTCAGGGATCTTTCCGCTGTTCGCTTTCTCTAATACCTGTTATCGAATATTCTCGTGGCCTTTTTCTCGCTTCTCGGAAGTTCGCCTATCGAGACGGGTTTTGTCAGTATCGTCACGCCGATTCGCGCCTTGAAGTGAGACTGCACCGCTACACCCAGAGCCTTGCGCTCGTCTGAAGGCAAATCCGTTTCGAAGAACAGCGTTATCCAGTCCTTGCCCTCGAGGTGGTCGATCATCACCTGATACTCGCTCGATACGCCGTCGATCTCGCGAAGTATCTCGTCGATCTGGCCGGGGAATATGTTTACGCCTTTGACCTTTACCATGTCGTCTGTGCGGCCGAGTATGGAGTCGATGCGCGGGAATTTGCAGCCGCAGGCGCACTCGCCGGGAATCGCGCGTGTCAAATCGTGCGTGCGGTAGCGTATGAGCGGCGCGCCCTGCTTTCGCAGGGTGGTTATGACAAGCTCGCCTATGGTGCCGTCGGGAACGGTTTTGCCGGTCTTGGGGTCGATTATTTCATAGAAAAGGTAATCGTCGAACATGTGCATTCCCGCGTCCTCATCGCAGCTTATGCCTATGCCGGGGCCGTATATCTCGGTTAGGCCGTATATGTCGTACAGCGTAACTCCAAGCTCGCTTGCTATGCGCCGGCGCATCTTCTCGCCCCAGCGCTCGGAGCCTATGACGCCCTTTTTCAGCTTCAAAGAGTTCCTTACTCCGCGCCTCGCGATTTCCTCGGCCAATAACAGCGCGTAGGACGATGTGGCGCACAGAACAGTAGAGCCTATATCCTGCATGAAGCGAATCTGCTTTTCGGTATTGCCCGGCCCCATCGGGACGGCCATCGCGCCAAGAAGCTCGGCTCCCGCCTGAAAACCTATGCCCGCCGTCCACAGTCCGTAGCCCGGTGTGATGTGTATGCGGTCTTTTTTGGTTATGCCCGCGATTTCGTAGCAGCGCTTGAACATCACGGCCCAATCCTCGACATCCCCGCGGGTATAGGGGATTATGACGGGCGTTCCGGTGGTGCCGCTTGAGGAATGTATGCGGACTATCTCATCCGTAGAAACCGCCGCCAGTCCAAGCGGGTAGGCGTCGCGAAGATTGTCCTTGTCGGTAAAGGGCAGGTTTTCAAAATCCGCCTGTGTGCGTATGTCTTCCGGGTTTACGTCGCGAAAGCGCGAGGCGTAAAATCCGTTTTCGACATTCTTTAGCTTCGCGATCTGACCGCGAATGTTTTCAAGTACTTCCGTTTTCATAATCATAGCCGTTCCTCCTTAGCCTTTGCCCCAATCGCGAGCGCTTTAAGGTTCATATCCAGATGTTGAGGTTTTATCTTTGTCCTTAGGGCCTTCTCCACGTCGTCGAGACTGACGGGAAGCTCTCCGCTCGCGGCGACAGCCCCAAGGATAGCTACGTTGAGTACGCGCGCAGAGGCGCATTCCTTCGCGATTTCATAAGCGTCCAGCACTATAAGCCGCGCCGCGTTGCCTCTCAGGAATTCGATCATCTCATCGGCGCTGTAAGGCTCCCCTGTGAGCGAATTCATGACGGGATGAACGGGAGTGCGGCTCACGACCGCCAGTCCGTTCTTTTTAAGATAATTCAGACATCGCACGGCTTCTCCCGGTTCGAAGCCCGCGAGAACGTCCGCGCCGCCGAGCGGTATGATGGACGATTGACAATCGTCGCCTATGCGGACATGGCTTACGACGCAGCCGCCGCGCTGCGCCATGCCTATGGTCTCCGCGGTGCGGGCAAAAAACCTGCGTTCCATGGCCGCCTGAGCTATAAGGCGCGAGGCGAGCACCGTTCCCTGACCTCCGACGCCGCATAAAAGGCAATTATTCATCACTCGCATCCCCCTTCCATACAATCGGCTGGGCATACCTGACGGCACAGCCCGCACCCGGTGCAAAGCGCCGCGTCGATGATCGCCTTGCCGCCGACGTCTACAGACAGCGCGGGACAGCCGAGTTCCCTCACGCATTTTTTACAGCCGAGGCATTTTTCAGCGTTTACATAAACGGGCTTATGCCCGCGAACGATCGCCGCGCACGCGCCCTCGAACACCACGGCTCTCACGCCCTTTACATCGACCGCGCTTTGAACGGCTTTTATGGATTGATCCAAATCGAACGCGTCAGCCCGCCATACGGGTACGCCGAGCGCCTCCAAAACCTTTGGAATCAAAATTTTCGGCTGCTCGGTTCCCATCATGGTTTTTCCGATACCCGGATGCGGCTGATGGCCTGTCATGGCGGTCGTGGAGTTGTCCAACACGACTATCACCTCGTCCGCGCCGTTGTACTTGGCGTTGACAACTCCGGGAATTCCTGTGTGGAAAAACGTCGAATCGCCTATAAAGGCGAAGTGCACGCAGTCGGGTTCCATTCGAGCCAGACCCTGTGCCATGGTTACGCCCGCGCCCATGCAAAGGCAGGTATCCACCATGTTGAGCGGCGCGGCGTTTCCGAGCGTGTAGCAGCCTATATCCCCCGAGAACACGGCTTTTTTTCCCTTCATCGCGGCCTTCACCGCGTAAAACGAGCCGCGATGGGGGCAGCCCGCGCACAATACCGGAGGGCGAACGGGAAGCTTTGGAAGCTGCGCATATTCCCGGGGTTGAGCGCTCAAGCCAAGGAAGCTGTTCATACGCTCCTTTGCGATCTCGACCGTCATTTCGCCCGCGACAGGCACATCGCCCGTGCGCTTGCCGATTATTCGCGTAGAAAGCCCGCGAGACGCGCATAGGCGCAGGAGTTCGTCCTCTATTACCGGATCGAGTTCTTCCAGCACCAATACCGCGTCAAGCCCCTTCAAAAACTCAAGGGCTTTTTCTTCGGGGAAGGGGTAGGGCGTCGCGACCTCAAAATACCTGGCGGGAAGCCCCGCTTCGCGCGCATATGCCGCGCATGCGCCGCCCATGGCTATGCCGTGTCGCCCATAGCCGTAAACGCGATTATGCGCGTAGTTCGAAAACAACGCGGACAATTCGGGTTCCCGGGCAACAAGGCGCTTCTTTGCCGCGTTTGACAGCTTCGGGAATATAACCCAATCGGCGCTCTTTTTAAAGCCCGCGACGGGTTTGGCTTCGGCGGCTGGCTCTACCTCGATAGAGGCGCAGCTGTGGCACACGCGGGTAGTGGGCCTGAGTATCACGGGCGCGTGATACTTTTCCGACAGCTCGAAGGCGTCTTTTATCATATGATACGCCTGTTCGGGGGTTTGCGGATCGAAAACCGGAATTCTGGCCCAGCGTCCGAAATGGCGCGTATCCTGTTCGGTCTGAGAAGATATGGGTCCGGGGTCGTCCGCGACGACAAGCACCAGCGCCCCTGAAACGCCTATATAATTGAGGCTCATAAGCGGGTCGGTCGCAACGTTAAGCCCCACCTGCTTCATGGTTACCATCGCCCTCGCCCCCGCGAGAGCCGCGCCTGCCGCGACCTCGACGGCGGATTTTTCGTTTACCGACCATTCTACGTATACATGCTCCGGCTTGCGCTTCGCCACCGTTTCAAGCACCTCGGTGGACGGCGTTCCCGGATATCCGGATACGAATTGTACGCCCGCCGCCA
>JAUNBY010000247.1 GCA_030526935.1 Clostridia bacterium | reverse complement strand
CGATTATGTATTTTATCATAGACTCCTGAAGCATCATATCCTCGTCGAGAGTGGCAAAGGCTATTTCAGGTTCTATCATCCAGAATTCCGCCGCGTGCCTCGTGGTGTAGCTCTCCTCCGCGCGGAAAGTAGGGCCAAAGGTATAGACGTTTCTGAAGGCCATCGCGAAGACCTCGGCGTTAAGCTGTCCGGATACTGTCAGCGATACGGGCTTTCCAAAAAAATCCTTGTCGAAATCGACGCTTCCGTCTTCTTTGTGCGGCACGTCGTTCAAATTGAGCGTCGTCGCCTGGAACATCTCCCCCGCGCCTTCGCAGTCGGAGCTTGTGAATATAGGCGTATGCACGTAGATAAAGCCCTGCTCGTGCATATAGCGGTGAACCGCCTGCGCCGCGAGAGAGCGTATGCGAAACGCGCACTGGAAAAGATTCGCCCGGGGCCTCAGATGCTGAATCGTTCTCAAATACTCGAGCGTATGGCGCTTTTTCTGAAGCGGATAGTCGCTCGGGCTTTCGCCGCATATCTCGACGTTCTCTGCCTTCAGTTCAAAAGGCTGCTTCATTTCGGGCGTCATTACGAGGGTTCCTTCACAGGCTATGGAAGCGCCGACGCTTATCCTCTTTACTATTTCACAGTAATTCGGGAGCTTGTCCTCCTCGAGCACTATTTGCAAATTTCTGAAAAATGATCCGTCGTTGACTTCCACAAACGCGAAGCGCTTGCTTTCGCGCATAGTCCTTACCCATCCCGTCACGCGCACGGATTCGATGTCGCGGGACTCCTCCCGCCGATAAAGCTGTTTGATAAGATAGTCCGCCATTAACAGCTCCCTCTTCCTTCTGATTTTTGACTATTATAGCCCAAGCGGATAATTCTGTAAAGCGTTTTTACGTTACGCCCGCTCGTCGTCGGCAATGACAAGGTTTTCTCTGCCGAATAAATCTATCGCCCGGTCGATGTTTTTTTGCGTCGGAGCCTCGCCCGGCGATTTTTTCGCCGTTTTAAGCGATATGGACAGTTTTATCGGGCGGCCGACGGACTTTGAAACCGCCTGCTCAGCCTCCTCCTTTTTCCTGGAGGACAACACAGTATAATACATCTGCCACTTTTTGGGGAATTCGAGGCTCATCACGTCCTCGCTTATCCCCGTGAACACCGCCTGTTCCACGAGTGGATATATCGAGCCGTATTCGCTCCTTATGAGTTTTTTTGCCTCGTCCCATATTTCAGCGCCCTCAACGGGCTTAACCTCTTCAGGCTCGGCGGGAACGGGCTTTGGTTTTTTTTCGGGTTTAGGCTCGTCTTTTTTCTCTTTCTTCGCATTGTCCTTTTTTACGAGCGATCCAGATTCTATGGCCTTTTCGAGATTCGCGAGCCTTTCGATGAGATTTTCGTCGCCTTTCTCCCTCTCGGGATGACACGTCCTGACCGCCGCCAGTTCGACGACCGTCCTTGGTTGCGATACCCATTTGATCTGGTTCTCGGCGTTTATGAACAGATCCATCGCCCGCATGAGCATCTCCCGCGAAGCGCGTTTGGCCTGCTCATGAAACCTCAAGGCGTCCTCCCTCGTTATTTCGAGGAGATCCTCCAGTCCGTCTTTTACGAGTTGAGCGAGCATAAGCGCGCGCAAATGTCCGCATACCTCTCTGGCGAAAACGGCGCAGTCTCTTCCCTGCCTCATTACCTCGTCCACGGCTCTTATAGCCCCCGCCGCGTCGAGGTCTATGAGCGACTGAGCGAAGTCGAACATGAACGACCTGTCGAAAGTGCCCAAAACCTCGCGCACCGTCTCGGCGGTCAAATTGCCCGCCCCGAAGGAAAGGCACATATCAAGAATCGACAGCGCGTCTCTCATTCCGCCCTCGGCGGCTCGTGCTATATCGCCGAGCGCCTCTTCGTCGGCTGTGCGCTTTTCTCCGTCCAATACCTGTTTCAAATGCGCGACTATGACATTGACCGGTATCCGCCTGAAGTCAAAGCGCTGACAGCGGGACAATATGGTCGCAGGCAGCTTTTGCGGCTCCGTCGTCGCCAGTATGAAAACCGCGTGCGGCGGCGGTTCCTCGAGCGTCTTTAAAAGCGCGTTGAACGCCCCCGTAGACAGCATGTGAACCTCGTCGATTATATATACCTTATATCGCCCGAAGGCGGGGGGATAGGCTATGGTCTGCCTGAGCTGGCGTATCTCGTCGACGCCGTTATTGGAAGCCGCGTCTATCTCAAGCACATCCATATTGTTTTCGTTCGACAGTTGAACGCAGGCGTCGCACTCGCCGCACGGTTCGGCGCCGTCACCCGGATGCGCGCAGTTGATGGCTCTGGCCAGAACCTTCGCCGTCGATGTTTTACCTGTTCCGCGGCTTCCGCAGAACAGGTAGGCGTGGGCTATGTGCCCGGTTTCTATCTGATGGACGAGCGTTGTGACTATGGGTTTTTGCCCCGCTATGTCGGAGAATTTTTCCGGCCTCCACGCGCGGTAAAGCGCCTTATAGCCCACCCATAATCACCTCCTGCCGTTATAGAAGCTTGCTCAAAAAGTCCTGCGTGCGCTTGTTCCGGGCATTTTTGAAAATGTCTTCCGGCGTTCCTTCCTCGACTATAAGCCCTTCGTCCATAAACAGCACCCTGTCGCCGACCTCGCGGGCAAAGCCCATTTCATGAGTCACGACGACCATTGTCATGCCCGCCGTGGCGAGATTCTTCATTACGTCCAGAACCTCTCCTACCATTTCGGGGTCGAGCGCCGAAGTCGGCTCATCGAAGAGCATTACCTCCGGATCCATGCAAAGCGCCCGAACTATCGCTATTCTCTGCTTTTGCCCGCCGGAGAGCTGAGCGGGATAAGCTTCCGCTTTATCGGCGAGGCCGACTCTTGTCAAAAGCTCCATCGCCCTGTCGTGCGCCTGAGTTTTCGTCATAAGCTTCAAATGCACCGGCGCCAGCGTTATATTGTCTATGACCTTTTTATGTGGAAAGAGGTTGAACTGCTGAAACACCATGCCCATCTTCTGGCGTATGCGGTTTAAATCGCAGCCCTTCGCGGTTATATCCACGCCGTCGAATATAATCTTCCCGCCCGTAGGTTCCTCAAGCATGTTGAGGCAGCGCAGGAATGTGGATTTCCCCGATCCCGAGGGGCCTATTACGACGACCACCTCGCCTTTTGTTATATGCTGATCTATGCCCTGAAGCACCTTCAGATCGCCGAAATCCTTTTGCAAGTTTTCAGTTACTATCACCCTTGCGCATCCTCCTTTCAATCGTCGCGAACACCTTCGTCAGCGCCATTACAATCACCAGGTATATCGCGGCGACCGTCAAAAGCGGGAAAAACGCCGAATAAGTGCGGCTTCTTATATAATCTCCGGCCTTTGCCAGATCCATAAGCCCTATATAGCCTACTATCGACGTTTCCTTCAACAGCATTATAAACTCGTTGAACAGCGATGGCAATGTGTTCTTCGCCGCCTGCGGCAAAACGATCAGAAGCATCGTAGAAGCGCCGCTCAGACCAAGAGAACGCCCGGCCTCCGTCTGCCCCTTATCGACCGACAATATTCCGCCCCTCACCATCTCGCTTACGTAGGCGGCACTGTTAAGTCCAAAGCACAGTATGGCCGCCGTCGTCTTGCTTATCCACGCGAAGGGAAGCAGGATTATGAAGTACATTATCAAAAGCTGCACGACGACCGGCGTTCCCCTTATGACGCCCACGTAGATCGTCGCCAACCACCTAAGCGGATACCACTTCCCTATCCTCGCGTTCGACAACCTCATAAGGGCGATGACGCTTCCAAGCAATACGCCTATGACGGCCGCGAAAAGCGCCACCGTCAGCGTCACTCCGAGACCCTCCATGAGCATCTTATACCGGTCGCCGTCTATTATATTAAATCTAAACTGTTCGTATATGGATATAAACCACGCGCTTAAAGCCTGCACTTTTTCAACTCCAATCAAAACAAACATTGGGCGGGCAATATGCCCGCCCTAAAACTAAGCTGTCTATTAACCCTGGAACGAGGCGATGATGGAAGAAATCGTGCCGTCGGCGATAAGCTCTTCAAGAGCGGCGTCGATCTGAGAGAGCAGTTCCTCATTGCCCTTGGCGATGGCGAGCGCGTACTGCTCGTTGCCGCTGTTGAGTTTGACGTCGAGGAGCTTCAGTTCTTCGGACTGACTTACGAACACTCCGGCGGGCGCGTCGTCAATGACAACGGCGTCGAGGCGTCCGGCGATTACGTCCTGTACGGCGTCGATGCCCTTGTTGAAGCGGCTTATTTCAGACTCGATATAGGTGGTGACGTAAATGTCGCCGGTCGTGCCGAGTTGTACGCCTATCTTCTTTCCGACGAGGTCTTCCTCGGTCTCTATATCGGAATCGGCCTTTACGATTATGGCCTGCACCGCGTCGAAATAGGGAATCGAGAAATCGACCGATACCTTGCGCTCCTCGGTTACGGAGAAGGCGGCGGCTCCAATGTCGACCCTTCCGCTTACCATAGCGGGGATTATGGCGTCGAAGTCCATGGCCTCGAAGACTATTTCAGCTTCGGGATCGATTTTCGCGAAAATCGCCTCGACTATCTCGACGTCGATTCCGGCGATTTCACCGTTGTCATCCACGTACTCAAACGGCGGGAACTCGGGATTGGTGCCGATTGTATAACTCTCGGCAAAGGCGGCGGAGGCGACCAGCATGGTAAGCGCCAGTATAAGCGAGAACAGTTTCTTCATAGTTTCTCATTCCCCTTTATAAAAGATTATTTATATTATAAATGAATATATCTCCTCGCAACCTGCTCGCGGCGGTTAAATAGCTGTGAAAACAAGCGTAAGCATTTATTCATTATTCATATAAGGTTCAACTTATATCCGCTTCAGCCTCGGGAGTTTGACACTCCCCCCATATTGAAGCTGAAGCACGGAGGCTACAAAGCCC
>JAUNBY010000246.1 GCA_030526935.1 Clostridia bacterium | reverse complement strand
GGAGCCGCAGGCCGCGCGAAGCGCTGACGGGTGATGTCGTCCCGGTAATATCGCACGGCGTGTATAGTCTCGTAAAACAAGGGTGAATAGTAACCATCATCCCGTTTAATCAATTGCCGCCCGCGTCTTGCCCGTCGGGGCAGAAGTAGTAACCGTATCCCCTGACCGAGCGGATATAGCGAGGATTCTGAGGATTCTGTTCCAGCTTTTTTCGAAGGTTATAGACGTGAGAGATCACGGTGCGCACGTCGCCGTAACTGGGGGCGTTCCATACGGCTTCGTATATTTCATCGAGCGATACGGTTCGATAGGAGTTGTTTATTAAGTATATAAGTACGCCAAATTCAATGGAGGAGAGGTGATATATACTGTCCCTCACGCAAAGGGTATGTTCGTTGACGTCGAGCGAAAACCCCCGGCATTGAATCGAACGGCGCGTCTTTTCGCGATTCTCCATCTCAACGCGGCGAAGGTTGGCGTTTATGCGAGCGATGAGAACCTTACAACTGAACGGCTTGATTAAATAATCGTCCCCGCCGGTCTCGAGCGCGCGAATTACCACGTCCTCGTCATCTATACAGCTTATGAATATAATCGGGCAATATAAAATGCTTCTAAGTCTGCCGCAAAGCTCTACTCCGTCAACATCCGGAAGCATAATGTCGAGAAGTATCACGTCAAAGCGCTCGCTGCACGCCGCCAGCGCTTCCATGGCGTTTTGCGCCCATACGGTCTGAAAGCCGCCGGTCTGATCAAGATAGTATTTTATTATCTGAGCGTTTACCTTATCGTCATCAATCAGCAGTACCTTTTTCATCAGCCGCCTCCTGCGCGTTGTTTTCGGGTTTTACAATTCGAACGGTAAATACGGTAAGCCCCTCAGAACTGCGAGCCTCGAGCGTTCCGCCCAGGCGATCCATCAATGTCTTCGCGATGTACAGCCCAAGTCCCGACGAACCGGAGTTAGCTCCGTGATAAAACCTGTCGAAGACCCTGCTCAAATGCTCGGGCTTAATGCCGTCGCCGGTATTTGACACTTCGATTGTAACCCCATCTTTCTCGCTCCCGAGGCAAAGTCGTATCTGTCCGCCTTGCGGAGTATATTTTACCGCGTTGTCCATCAGATTTTCAAGTACCTGCCGAATGCGAAAACCATCCGATATGACGGGCGGCGTGTCCGGAATATCGGCTTCAAGGCGGACGCCCTTGTCGTGGGCGCTCATCCTCGCGCCGTCGGCTATATACCGGCAAATCGACGAGAGGTTGACCTCATGCCGGTTGAAGGCTATATGGCCTTCCTCAAGCCGCGCCGCTAAAAACAGATTTTCAGCGAGGCTTTTCAGATAATCGGTTCTTTCGCGCATTAGCGACAATGTTTCCGATTGCGTGGAATCTGCGGCTTCAAGCATATCGAGGCATCCTTGCAGGTGAAATATGGGCGTTCTCAGGTCGTGCAAAACATTGGTCATCATCTCGTGTTCCCGCCTTCGCGTCGTTTCCAACAGTGTGTTGGCTTTCTTTAATTGCGCCGTTCGCTTTTCTACCTTCGCGTCCAGCGTTTCTACGAGCACCTCCGCCTCGGTGAATTTTGCGGCGAATCTTGCGAATATCACCGTCATGCAGAGTATGAGATACGCCAGATATCCAAGCTGGGTGACGCGCAGGTATATAAGGGTTTCCCCCGCTTCGGCGGCGCCAAGCGTATTGACTATATATACCACAATGCGCGCGCCGTCGGCGATTCCGCATCCGGCGGCTAAAAGTTGAACGCCTGACGCGTTTTTTGCGCCGGCGCGAACAAAGAGAATCAACAAAGGCGCCATAAGCAATACGCGCACCGCATAATTCAGATTGTAGGGACAAAAATACTGCGCCGTCGCAATAAAAACGGTCATCAGCAAAAGGTTTTTCGGTGTAAGAAAAGGCTTGATACTGTCCGGAATAAACGCATAAAACAGATAAAAGCCAATCGCGGCGGTAAAAATGACGGGGCAAATGAACAGCGAAGAGCGGATTTTCGCGTAGTTTTCCTGAGAAATCCTGAATAACGCGGCGTTGCTGTCAACCAACATTACGGCCATGGACGCCAGCGCTACAAACGCGAGCGACAGCAGGTATTTTTCCTGCCGGCGGTTTGCGTAAAGCGTAAGGCAACTGAATATAAGCATCAGGTACAACCCGACGCACATGGACGCGACGCGTTGATAGAAGCCCTGAGCGCGAGCTTGCGAATTGAGCGTCCCAAGCAGCACCTTGGGCACCGAAAGGTTGCCGAAAAGCAACTTTGCCTCGGCTTTTTTGGAGTCAAAGAGGAATCTTATCCGGCACTGTCCATCTACGGCGCCAAGGTTGACGGTAATGTTGCGGTTGTAGAGGTCGCCGGGCGCGTATCGAAATACCGGCGCATCTTGAAAATACAGGGTAAACGGGCCGACGTCGGATACGGTCACTGCTAATGCGGGCGACGCGCTCTCGGCTGAAAACATAAAAGCATATTCCCCGTTTCCATTTCCGGCGGAATATCCGCGCAAAATGTATTGCCTGTCGTCTATGTCATCGGGAAGCGTGGAGCCGTATTCCAGAATGGGCGTCGAGCCGTTAACAGACAGACAGAGCGTCACACACGCGGCGATACCGAGAAGGTAAGTTCCTAGTATTGCGATTGCGTTTCTCATATTCTCACCCCATCGGTAATAATTCCAGGGACGTGAGATAATTCCTGCATGGTGTTGCTTTTTATTATAGAGCAACTGACGAAAATGAGAGGAATGGATTCCCGAAAGATTCTTCGCCTTCGCGAAGCCCGAAGGCCGATGGCGCAGCGGCGCTACGTCAAGACCTTCGGGCTAAGTTGCGCGGTTCTCTCTTAAACGGCCGCGTTGCGCCCGGCTATGCGTCCAAATACGAACACGTCAGCGATGGCGTTGCCGCCCAGCCGGTTTCCTGCGTGAATTCCGCCGCATACCTCTCCGGCGGCGTAAAGACCCTGTATGGGCTGGCTCTGGGTGTTGATGACGCGGCATTGCGTATCGATTTCAACGCCGCCCATCGTATGATGATAAGCGGGAGACATGGCGATGATGATAAAGGGCGCGGTCTCCACTTTTCCTTTAAACGAGTAACGGCCAAAGTCCAGATCCTCTTCGTTATCTACAAAGCCGTTGAAGCGGTCTATGGTCTCGCGAACCACCGCGGGGTCAAGGCCCATCTTCTCAGCGGCTTCTTCAAGCGTATCAGCATAAGCCAGATAGCCCTTGGCTTCCCAGCCCGTTACCTGATCCCAGGTGCGATTGTCCAGGTAATTGGCGTCGGCGACGCAGTAGAACATGCCGTCCGTCTGAGCGAGACCTGCCGCGGAGAGCACGTCGCGCTCGGCGCTTTCGTTGACAAAGCGCACGCCTTCCTTGTTTATGAACATCTTGCTGTTGCCCTGCAATCCCGCCACGCCATCGGGATAGGCGGTGGTGGGGAGAAGTTGCACGTAACCCATGCCAATCAGATTGGCGCCTATTTCCTGCGCCATAAGTATTCCGTCTCCGTTGCAGGTGGCGGCGGCGTCGGAGGGAACGTCTGGAATCGCAGGCCAGTAGTTGTTGTATTCCTTTATCATGTCGATGTTTGAGGCAAAGCCGCCAGAAGCCAGGATTACGTTTTTAGCGGCGTTGAGTACGACTTCGGTTCCGTCCTTCATTACGGCCTGTACGCCGACGACCTTATCGCCGTCCAATATGAACTGCGTAGCCTCCGTCTCCGTCATAAGCTCTATGCCGGGAGTCGACGCGAGGCGATCCGTAAATACCGAGAACCAGCGCTCGCCGGTTCCGGTTGGCGCGGGGTTATGGGTGCGCTGCCACAGCGCCCCGACAGCCTGAACGACGCTTTGCTCATACTCGACGCCGATTTCCTCCGTCCAATGGAAGGCGTCAAGCGCGTTTTCGCAAAGAATCTTCACAAGTTCATAATCGGCGGTAATGACGCTTCCGTCCAGACCCTCGCGCCTGCTGCCGATATAGGTTTGGACTATGTGCAATTCGGGGCTGTCAAACAGATAGGTTTCCCCGCTGTCGAGATAAGAGCGTATCTGATCCTTAAGCGTTATAAGGGCGGGCGCGAAATCGCCGAAGTCATTATCCTCAAACTCAAGGTAGGATTCCAGTTCCCTGCGGGACGAATCGCCCATCGTAATGAGCGTTTGACGTTGCGGATCCGCCGCGTTAAACACGCCGCCGCTTATGATCGTATTGCCGCCGACAGAACCGGCCTTGTCGATTATCAAAACCGACGCGCCTTCCTCGGCTGCGGTCAGCGCCGCCGCTATGCCCGCGCCGCCCGCGCCTATGATAACAACATCGGCGCTCTTTTCAATGGTTTCGCCCGCGGTCTTTTCCACAGGCATGCTCAGAGCCTCGACGTCGCCGCCCGCAAGAACCACGCAGGCTGTTACGGCTTCAAGAATGCCCGAGCTTGTATTGGTCGCGCCGCCGATTGTGTCAACTCCGAGCGACTGGTTTTCGAGAATGTCGGGAATCAGCTTGTCGATGGCATTGTCTCCTATGCCCGGTGTTTCCGAATGATCCAGGATTTGAATGTCGGTAATCGCGGTTTCGCTGAATGTTACGCTCACCGAAATCTGACCGTTGTTGCCCATGCCAGTCGCCTCGTATACGCCGGGAGTGTATTCCTGCGCCAGGGAGACTGAAGCCAGCAGTGTCATTATGGCGATCAGGCAGATCGTTGTGAATGATTTCCTCATTTTTTCTTCCCCTCCTGTATGTATTCGAAAGAGGTTTCCTCTCCCATGATTGTTATTTTATCATCAATCTATGCCTCGCGGGGTAATGAGAACATGAAATCGCAAACTTTGAGTGCTCCACAGGCATGCCCCGAAGCGCGCGGACGGCGGGAAATGCATTACGTATAAGGCGCGCTGCCGCTGCAGGAGTCGCCTGATG
>JAUNBY010000245.1 GCA_030526935.1 Clostridia bacterium | reverse complement strand
CTATGCCTATAGCCGCCATCGAAAGCTGGTTGACTATAACGTCGTCCTGTATAACGACGTCGCGCATATCGTATATATTGGATGTTCCGCCCGTAAGGTAGGCGTCGTTCGGGTAATATTTCTCCGCGACGGTGCGTATGTCCTCGACGAATTTAAACGCTTTCTCGCTCTCAAGCTCCATGTCGGCCGAGATAATAATCCTGCTGTAGTTCTCGCCAATGAGCTGCTTGAGGTTTTCGCGTCCTACGAAGTCTACCGGTATGGTTGTATCGGCCATAGTCGCGTAGGCGGTTATCGAGGTTATATCATCCATGTCGTCGAGTTCGTCTATAAGCGCCTGTTCGCGGGCGGGCTGACCGTAGGGAACCATCAAAACCATCTGATTGGACTTTTCGTATAATTCATCGATGGCGTTCTGATCCTGAACGACGCGTATGGACGGATCGACTATCATCTGCGTCGTGCCGTAGATATAGTCGTTGTTCATATAGGCGAGTATGCTGGGCATTACTACGACGGTTCCTATGACGAGCGAGACTGGTATGCATATCCGTGCGTTAAGGCGTCCAAAACCATTGAAGGATGATACCCACTTTTTATGCCTCGTCCTTTCCATGACGCCGTTTGCCATGATCGTCAGAACGGGCAGCAGCGTCATTATCGCGAAAAGGCTCATAACTATGCTCTTGGCGAGCACAAGTCCCAAGTCGTAGCCAATGCCAAAGCGCATCATCGTAAGCGCGAGAAAGCCGAACACCGTGGTAAGCGAGCTTGAGAATATCGACGAGAACGCCTGATTCATCGCCTCGACCATGGCGTCCTCGACAGCCAATCCCTTTTCCCGATAGCTCTCAAAGCTTTCTATCAAAAATATGGCGTAGTCCATGGAGGTCGCGAGTTGAAGTATCGCGGAACACGATGAGGTTACAAATGAGATTTCTCCAAATATGAGATCCGTCCCCTTGCCGAGAAGTATCGCAACGCCTATCGACGCGAGAAACAGCACCGGCTCGATTATGGATGTCGTCGTCAGAAACAGTATGACGAATATTATGGGTACGGCTATTACGAGCATCTTTGCTATGTCCGTGCTCGTGCGGCGTCTGGATTCCTCCGCCTGCGCCTGATCTCCGGCGATAGCCGCGTCGTCGCCCAGAAGCGCTCGTATTTCGCTTACGACGCTGTTGGACGCTTCAGGCGATACATACGCCGTTATCAGTGCGTTGCCGTCCTTATAACAGGAGTTTATTATGTCCTCGTCTATCATTTCGAGCGGCTGCACTACGTCTACCGTATCGTCAAGCCACGTAACATCCTTGACGCCCTTTATCGAAGCCAGCTTTTTCTTGGCCTCCAAAGCCTCGGCGACCGTTACATCCGGGAGCATTATGCGAAGGTTCGCGGGCTTTGAGTCAAATTCCTCGTCCATCAGGTTAAGTCCCACCGTAGACGATACGTCGTCAGGCAGGTAATCGACGAGGTCGTAATTGGTCTTTACCTGAGTCATAGCCAGAACCGACGCGATAATCGCCGCGATATAAAAAGCCACGATTGTCTTTCGATGAGTGATAATCCACCTTGAAACGGCGCGCAAGCTATCACCTTCATTCATCACGCGTATATATCACAACCGAAGTTGCGCCCTGTCAACGAGCACATCTAATAATAGTTTGAGAGGGATTATTTGTCAACCGCCGCGGGTGATTTGTCATTTTGTTTTTCTGAACCGGTCACATTTATGACAATATTGCGGCTAAAAAATGAGACTGCCGCGCGGCAGTCTCATTTGATCGATTATGTGTTTCAGGACTTGGGCGTCACCGTGACCGTACACGTCGCTATGATTCCGCCCTGCTTGGTTTTGCAGGTTATGGTGGCGGTTCCGGCCTTCACGCCCGTCACCATGCCGTTTGAATTGACCTTGGCGATCTTCTTGTTTGAAGTCGACCATGTGACGTTTTGATTCGCGTCGGCGGGAAGGACGGAGGCGGTGAGCTTTTGCTTACTTCCCTTTTGGATGGTTATCGCTTCGCTATCGAGCGTTAGGCTCTCGACAGGGGCGTAGCTCGCTATGACGGTGACTTCGCTGGTAACGGTCAACCCTCCCTGAACCGCCGTACAGGTTATGGTGGCGGTTCCGGGATTGACGCCCGTAACCACGCCTTTTTTGTTCACCTTGGCGACGGTTTTGTCGGACGTAGACCATGTGACGTCCTTCTTGGCATCCGATGGAAGTATCGTGGCGGTAAGCGTTTTCGTCTTGCCCTTTAAAAGGCTAAACTGCTGAAGGTTTAAAACTATCGATTCCGGGTCGGGTTTCTTGGGAAGTACCGTCACTACGCATTGCGCCTGAATACCGTCGCTCGTCGTGCAGGTTATAACAGCTTCTCCACGGGAGATGCCCTTGACCACGCCCTTCGCACCAACGGTCGCAATTTTCTTGTCGGAGGTTGACCAGGTAACATTCTGGTCGGCGGCGGACGGAAGCACCACAGCCGCGAGCGTTTGAGACGCGCCTACCTTTAGAGACAGCTCTTCAGGTTCGATGGTTATGCTCTCGGTGGGCAGATAGCTCACCGTGAATGTCAGGACAAGCCTTACGTTCCCATATTTTCCGGAGTCCAGCACGTTTCTGAATGTAACCGTACAGGTGCCCGCAGAGAGCGGGGTCGCCGTCATTTGGCCTTCTGTAGGACTGCCTTCCCGCGTGTCCTGTGTCAGGCTTACGACGGAACGATCGGATACGATTGCCGTAATACCGTTGTTCTTATTACCCGATACTTCCCGGGATATATAAAACGTTATAACATTGCCCACCAGCATGCTGGCTGCGTTCGTTTCCAGAAGCTCCTGTGACGATGATTCGCTTACAAATATTCGCACTATGGCTTTTTCGGCTCCCGTCGATATATCCTCTTCATCCACATCATTGGCATTGACTATGGTCATCTCATCGCCCTTGACGACCGACGCGCCCGTCTCAGCCGCCGCCCACGGGCACGCGACGCAGATAATAAGCGCCGCCGCCAGAGCCAGTGAAGTGATTCTTCTTAACAATGTCATTGTAAGTCCCTCCTGATATTATATATCCCAAATGATACGCGCGTATTCTCTCACAGCGCGATCCGATGAGAAGCACCCTGCTGACGCTATATTATTAAGCGCCATCCTCGCAAAAGCCATCCTGTCCGAATAAGCCCTGTTCGCCCTAAGCTTCGCCTCGTAATAGCTTCTGAAGTCCTTTAGTACGAAATAGTGATCCGGCTTATGCCAGCTCGCCCCGTCCAGCAGTGAATTGTAAAGCTCCCTCAGAGCGCCCGTCTCGTCCGCGACGGTTCCGTCTATCAAAACGTCTACAGCTTTCCTCACCATATCGTCCGCTTCGTATATATCCCTCGATCTGTACGCATCCTTCATGCTTTCCAGTTCTTCGACCGTAGCCCCGAATATAAAGGCGTTGTCGGCTCCCGCGCGTTCAACTATCTCGATATTGGCTCCGTCCATGGTGCCAAGCGTCACCGCGCCGTTGAGCATAAGCTTCATATTGCCCGTTCCGCTGGCCTCCGTCCCGGCGGCTGAAATCTGCTCGGATATGTCAGCGGCGGGGATGATGCTCTCGGCATAGGAGCAATTGTAGTTGCGGCAGAAAACGACCCTGAGCCTGTCGTTTGTCTCGTTATCGGCGTTTATTATGGCGGCAAGGCTGTTTATCAGATAGATTATCGCCTTTGCCCTTTCATATCCCGGAGCCGATTTGCCGCCGAAAAGACACAGCATGGGGTTAAAATCAGTTATTTCCCCCGACTTGAGGCGCTTATATATCGCCCACGTACAAAGTATGTTGAGAAGCTGCCTCTTATACTCGTGAAGTCTCTTGATCTCCACGTCGTATATAAAGCCCTCGGGCACCTCGACTCCCTCGACCTCAAGTATCCTTTTAGCCAGTTGAGCCTTTTTAACGTCCTTAATCGCCATAAATTCCCGGCACATATCGTCGTCGATAAGGGGCTTCAACTCGTCGAGCTTTTCGAGATGGGTTATGAACCCCTCCCCTATCCTCGCGGACAGAAAGGCCGTCAGTTCCGGGTTTGACACGGCGAGCCAGCGCCTTTGCGTGATGCCGTTGGTGACGTTTACAAACCTGTCGGGATATATATCGTGCCATTGGCTGAACACGCTTCTCTTGAGAATCTGCGTATGTATGCGGGCTACGCCGTTCGTCACGTGTGTCGCGTATACCGCAAGGTCTGCCATATGCACCCCGTCGAAACCTACGATGCACATTTCAGGGTGCTCTTTTTTCAGACGCTCGTCTATGAGCCTTATTACCGGCATGAGCATTGGAGCGACCGACTGAAGCACGTCCACGCCCCACACCTCGAGAGCCTCGCGCATTACCGTGTGATTTGTATACGAGAAGGTTCTCACGGCGATATCGAACGCCTCGTCAAATTTCACTCCGCGCTCCATAAGCAGCCTTATAAGCTCGGGTATGGCCATGACGGGATGCGTATCATTTAATTGGACTGCGTACATACGGGAAAAGTTCCCATAATCCTTTCCGTATAAGCTTTCATACGAACGCAACATATCCTGCACGGAGGCGCTCGACAGCACATACTGCTGCTTTACTCGCATCATCTTGCCGGCTTTTAGGGTATCGTTCGGGTACAAAAATTTAACTATATCCTCCGCGCGGTTTTTCTCCGCGCAAGCCCTTGAATACTTTTGATCGTTAAATGTTTTGAAATCGACTTCGTTAAGGCTTTCTGTCTGCCAAAGCCGCAAAGTTCCCACGTTGTCGCTTTTATAGCCTATGACCGGCATATCGTATGGCACGGCTCTTACCGTGAGTCCCTTCATTTTGACCAGAACCGCCAATTCCTCGCGCCTTACCGACCAGGGATCGAAGTCGGCGCCCCAGTCATCGGGGATTTCTTTCTGATAGCCGTTTTCAAACGTCTGCCTGAAAAGGCCGTATTTGTACCTGAGTCCGTAGCCGGTCAGAGGTATAGCATGGGTGGCGGCGCTGTCGAGA
>JAUNBY010000003.1:729-30136 GCA_030526935.1 Clostridia bacterium | reverse complement strand
AACAAAAAGAGGGCTTGCGACTATACCGGCAAGCCCTCTTGTACTACGCGTTGATACAGATAAATTTGGCTATTTCAGGAACCATTTAAGCGATTTCGTTCCGGTGAGCCTGTTCATATCGACCACGCCGGGGAAGCCCGCGACGGTTCCGGTGCTGGTATACTGATGCATATCGCAGGCGTAAGCGGGTTCGTTGCCGCTGTAGCGTGGAATCCAGATGAAGTCGACCAGAGAAGTGTCCAGATTATACGTGCCATACAGGTGATGGGCGATGTAGTATCCGGTCTTCTTCGCTCCGAGGCTTTGCAGGGTTTTCATGTACGTCTCTATCAGCTTTTTCGTCAGGCGCGATTCCTCAGCGTCGTAGACGTAGAAAAGCGGGTTGTAGGAACTGGCGGTGTCCCATGTCATCTGGGCTTCCTGTTTGGCTTCCGCGACGGTTGAGCATTTCCCGTAATAGTAGACGCCAAAGGGTATATCGTATTTGGCGCACATTTTAGCGTAATAGGCGAATCTCTCGTCGGTGCCTATGCCGAGCGGCTGCGTATAGGTTCTGGTAACCCCGCAGCGAAGTATGAGAAGATCCACGTTTTTTGCTATCTTCGCCCAGTCCATCGACGCGGAATAATTGTGCTGGGATATATCGACTATGACGGGTTCCTTAGCCGAAACCGTTATCTTGCACCTGGCGGTAAGACCATTCGCCGTAGTCGCGACTATATTCGCCGTGCCCGCCGATAAGGCGGTTACGAGGCCGTCTTGCGTTACGGTGGCCACCTTGGGCGCGCTGCTCGACCAGGTGATTGTGCTTGTTGTTCCCGAGGGAGAAAACGTCGCGGCTAGAGTATGCGTTTCACCGGCGTAAAGCGTCGCGGTGGTGTCGGCAAGAGTTATAGACGTGGGTTTGGCGTCGCTTTTGAAAGCCTTCGCCAAGGCGTTGAACTTTTTCTTTATTGCGGCGTTTCCGTCGGAGGCGGATATGGTTTTTATCGCGACGTTGACGCTTTTTGAATATTCGGAAGTAAACGCCTTGAGCGCGTTTGAATACCTGTTGAACTTCGCGGCGCTCGAGTTTACATAGTAATTCGCAGTGCCGTTTGAGGTGGACTTTCTGATGTTAAGCTTCGTAGTGAGGCTTCCCGTGCCGGAGGGCGAGAAAGCCAGCCTTACGTCGTCATTAGCACCTAAAAGCCTTATGAACAGGCTGGTATCGCCGCCGGCGTTCTCTCGAAGGACGAGTTTCGCCGCCTTGAGTTTGGCTATTGAAAAACCGCTGAAATCAAAGTCCGATGACTGTAGCGTCTTTGCGCTTCCCGACGACATATATTTTATGGCGAGCGTGCTCGTACGCGACTTGGCGCAGATGTCCACCAACTCTGGAACGCCGTCGCCGTTTATGTCGCATAGCCCTATGACGCGAGCCATACCTCGTGGAATGCCGTCCAGATACGCGCTCGACCAGTCGTCGGCATACGCGATGGTCGCCACGAGGCAAAGCGTCAGTACAGTCATTATCAATTTTCTGGTAATAGACATGAGGCACACACGCTCCTGTACAAAATATGTAACCTCTGTCATTATATCGTAATATTTTGAATTTGTCAAGTAATTTCCTGCCGGGATGACAAGTATTTCAGCGGTACCTCAGCGGTATTTCAGCCAAGTATTGCGGTTGACTATCGGGCAATAGCTCTGAATGATCTTTATGACTTTGACGGAAACGTTTTTATCCTCGTAATCGTCGGGCATGGAAAACTGTTCGTTTCGCATGGCGACCGCGAGTTCGACCGCCTGTTCTACCTCATGTTTTTTGATGCCCCCTATGACGACGCTTCCGTTGTCGAGCACCTCCGGCCTCTCGGTCGAGGTTCTTATAAGTACCCCGCAGAATCCGAGCATGGCGCTTTCTTCGGAAAGCGTTCCGCTGTCTGACAGCGTGCAGTAGGCGTTCATCTGAAGCTTGTTGTAGTCGAAAAAGCCGAAGGGCTTGAGGTTTCTCACAAGCGGATGGAATTTGAAATCGCGCGCCTTTATGAATTTCATGCTTCGGGGATGGGTGGAATAAATGACGGGCATATTGTACTTCTCCGCCATGTGGTTTATGGAGTCCATCAGATCCATGAAATGCGCTTCGTCGTCGATGTTTTCCTCGCGATGAGCCGAGAGAAGCATGTATTCGCCCGCGTTGAGGCCGAGTCTTTCGAGCACGTCGCTTTTTAGTATTTTTTCCATATTGTCATCCAAAACTTCGCGCATTGGGGAACCTGTTACGAATATGGTTTTTCCGTCTATGCCCTCGCTTAAGAGGTATCGGCGCGAATTTTCGGTATAGGGAAGGTTTATATCGGAAATGTGATCGACTATCTTGCGGTTTATCATCTCGGATACATTCCAGTCCCAGCAGCGGTTTCCCGCCTCCATATGAAATATCGGGATTTTCAGCCGTTTAGCCGATATTGCCGAAAGCGCTGAGTTTGTGTCCCCCAGAACCAGAAGCGCGTCGGGGGCGACGTCTCTGAGCGCCGCGTAGCTCCTGGCGATTATATTGCCCATGGTTTGCCCCAGGTCATCGCCGGCGCTGTCGAGGTAGTAGTCGGGCGCTCGCAACCCCAGGTTTTCAAAAAAGATCTGATTGAGGGTGTAATCCCAGTTCTGCCCCGTGTGTACGAGTACATGGTCGAAATACCTGTCGGCCTTTTTAATCACCGCCGACAGGCGTATTATTTCAGGGCGGGTGCCGAGAATAGTCATGAGCTTTAATTTTCCCGCCATATTATACCTCCAAATAGTAAGTGTCGGGTCTGTCCGGATCGAAGCGCTCGCTTGCCCACATAATTGTTATCAAATCGTCCTGTCCGACGTTTTCTATATTGTGCGTATACCCTGTCGGTATGTCGATTACGCGCATATCACAACCTTTAACGCGATACTCGATCACTTTGTCCGATCCTACCTTGCGAAAACGTATAATCGCTTCGCCCGCGACGACGAGGAATTTTTCGTTTTTCGTGTCGTGGTAGTGGTTGCCCTTGACCGCTCCGGGACGCGAGACGTTTACGGAGAATTGCCCGGAGCCTTCGGTTTTTATAAACTCGGTGAACGACCCGCGGTGGTCGGCGTGTACGGTAAGGTCGTAGGAAAAATCGTTTTCATCGAGATAGCTTAAATAGGTCGCGTAGAGCTTTCTCGTAAACTCGTCGGCCATATCCGGAACGACGAGAGTTGAGCGGCTGTTTTTAAACGAATATATCAGTTCGGTTATGTGTCCGAGGGTCGCCCTGTAAACTGGACGCGGCTCATCGGCGGGAACGCCTGAGACGGCGTCGAGTATAAGCCTCACCACGTCGTCTATATATATAAGCCGCAATTCTATTTTGGGATCGGTGACGGTTATGGGCAGGTCGTGGGCGATGTTATGGCAAAAGGTCGCCACGGCGCTGTTGTAATTGGGACGGCAGAATTTCCCGAAGACATTGGGCAGCCTGTATATATAGACCTTTGCCCCGGTTTTTTTCTCATGCTCCCTTAGGACGTTCTCAGCTTCGAGCTTGCTTGTGCCATAAGGATTGTCGAGCTGAGCCTGTATGGAGGACGTCATGAGTATGGGGCAGGGGTTTGCGGCTTTTTCAAGCGCGTTTACGAGTTCTCCCGTAAAGCCCGCGTTGCCCTTTTTAAATTCACCCTGCTCCTTTGGACGGTTTACGCCCGCCAGATGAACCGCGAAATCGCAATTTGCCGCGTATTCGTCGAGCGTTCCGACGGGGGAATCTATGTCGTAAGGGAGGATTTCAATGTCTTTTCTCGATTGCCCGACGGTGTTTATAAAATTCCTTCCTATAAACCCATTGGCGCCCGTAACCATTATCCTCAAAGCGCGTCCCCCCTTCCGTATTTAAGCTGGTCTTTTATGTAGTCGAGAGACATGAGCTTTTCCATCACCTGCTCGACGTTCAATATCGTCGTGTTGTTCGAATTAAATTCCTCGATCGTGCTTATGGCCGTGTTGCCCTGTACGAAGTATTTATCGTAATTGAGGTCGCGCTTGTCCGCCGGGACGCGGAAGAAATTGCCCATATCCACGGCGTGGGCGCATTCCTCGCGGGTGAGAAGGGTTTCATATAGTTTTTCGCCGTGGCGTATGCCTATGGTGCGCAGTTCGTGGCCGGGGTCAAACAGATTGGCGACGGCTTCGGCCAGTACGCCTGTGGTACACGCCGGTGCTTTCTGAACCAGTATATCGCCGGGCTGTGCGTTTTGAAACGCGAAGAGCACCAGTTCGACGGCTTCATCGAGGCTCATTATGAACCTGGTCATATTGGGATCGGTCACGGTCATCGGGCGGGACGCGCGTATCTGGTCTATGAAAAGCGGTATGACCGAGCCGCGCGAGCACATGACGTTTCCGTAGCGCGTGCAGCAAATCGTCGTGCCGCCATCCTGAACGGTGCGGGCTTTGGATACTACGACTTTCTCCATCATGGCCTTGCTCGTGCCCATGGCGTTTACGGGGTATGCCGCCTTGTCGGTAGACAGGCATATGACCTTTTTAACCCCCGCTTCTATTGCGGCGGTAAGTACGTTATCCGTTCCAAAGACATTGGTCTTTACCGCTTCGAGCGGGAAAAACTCGCAGGAGGGAACCTGCTTCAGGGCCGCCGCGTGAAACACGTAATCTACGCCCCTCATGGCGTCTCGCACGCTGTCAAGATTTCTCACGTCGCCAATATAATAGCGAATCCTGTCGTTTTCGTATTTGTGGCGCATGTCGTCCTGTTTTTTTTCGTCGCGGGAAAATATGCGTATCTGCCCGATGTCGCTTCCGGCGAAGCGCTTTAACACCGCCTGGCCGAAAGAACCCGTTCCCCCGGTTATCATGAGCGTTTTACCCTTAAACATCGATGATCCCCCTGAATGATTATTCCTGCGCCTGCTCGGAGGCGAGCGCCCATTCGTCGTATAATTCGTCAAGTTCGCGTTTGGCGCGGTCGTATTGTCTTGCGAGATCCTGGGCGACCGCCCCGTCCTGATAGGTCTCGGGAAGCGACATGCGCTGTTCGAGAAGCGATATTTGTTTCTCCGCGCCGGTTATTTGCCCCTCGAGTTGCCTGACCCGCTGTTTGAGCGTTTCGCGTTCGCGAAGTAATTGCCTCTCGCGGCGTTTTTGCTTGTCTATCTCGGTTTTGGTCATGCCGGAGCTTTCAAAGCCGTCGTCGACGTCCACGCGGGCTTTTCTTCTCAAATACTCGTCGTAATTGCCGTCGTACATCTTAGCGCCGTCGGCGCTCATTTCGAGCACATGGTCGCAGACCCTGTTTATGAAATACCGGTCGTGAGATACGGCGAGTATCGTCCCGTCGAAATCCTCCAAAGCGTGTTCCAATACCTCGCGGGTGTCCATGTCGAGGTGATTCGTGGGTTCGTCGAGTATGAGCAGATTATCGCGGCGAAGCATGAGCTTTGCCATCTCGACGCGCCCCTTTTCGCCTCCGGACATGGTTTCGATTTTTTGAAACACGTCCTCTCCCGTCATCAGAAACAGCGCGAGCGCGCTTCTTACGTCGCCCGGCTCCATCCGTGGGAACGTGTCCCACACCTCGTCCATGGCGGTCTTGTTGGGATTCAAGCCCTCCTGCTGCTGGTCGTAATAGCCGCAATCCACATTGGAGCCGAAAACGACCGTTCCGCCGTCGGGCTTTAAGCGACCAATTATGATCTTTAAAAGAGTGGTCTTTCCTATTCCGTTGGGACCTATGAGCGCGACCCTGTCGCCTGAATGCAGGCTCAGCGAGAAGTTTTGAAAAAGCGTCCTCTCGCCAAAGCTCTTGGAAACATCGCGCACAAACAGCACGTCGTCGCCCGAGCGCCTTCTCGCGTTGAAGGTGAAGCGCACCTGCTTTTCCTGAATAGGCCTGTCGAGCAGGTTCTGTTCGATTTTGTCGAGCTTTTTCTCCCAGCTTCGGGCGGCGATTATAGACTTTTCGCGGTTGAAGCTCTTATAGCGGGCAATTATCGCCTCGTGGCGGGCGATCTCGGCCTGCTGCATTTTATATTCCTTTATCTGACGGGTCAGGTTTTCCTCCCGAAGCGTCACAAATCTGTCGTAGTTGCCGGGGTATTGCGTAAGGCGGGTCATGCTTATTTCGGCTATGCTGTCGCACAGGGCGTTCAGGAAATAGCGGTCGTGCGATATTATGACGACCGTTCCCCTGTACTTTTTAAGCGTTTCCTCGAGCCACGCCACGCTTTCCAGGTCAAGATGGTTTGTAGGTTCGTCGAGCAGCAGTATATCCGGATTTTTCAGAAGTATTCTCGCGAGGCACAGCCGCGTCTTCTCGCCGCCCGACAATACGGACGCTTTCTGATCCTGCCTGTCTCTGGCGAATTTAAGTCCCGCGAGCACTCCCTGTATGCGGCTGGGCCACTCATAGCCGCCTTCGCGCTCGAATTTCTCCGTCACGCGGGCGTATTCCTTATTGAGACTGTCGAGCTGTTCGGGCGTTTGGTGGTTGGCTATTTCATCCTCCAGCTGTCTTAGCCGTTTCTCCATGTCCTTGAGCGGATCGAATACGCGGCTCAATTCTTCGAGGACGGTTTGATCGCCCAGAATATCGGCTTTTTGCGTGAGAAGACCCACGCTCGTCCCCCTTGGGATGGATATGGAGCCGCTGTCTGGCTGCATATCGCCGTTTATAAGCTTTAAAAGCGTTGATTTGCCGCTGCCGTTTACACCTACGAGGCCGAGCCTGCCGCCTTTTTGAACGGACAGATTTACGTCAGTGAGCACGCGATTCATCACAAAACTCTTATTTACGTTTGTCAGAGATAAGACGACCATTATTTCCTCCCGAGTGATATTTGCGAATCAAATAAACCGTTACAGCCGCGAGAGCGACGGTAAGCATGAAGCCTCCGACGGGGCCTGAATACTCTCCCGAAAGACAGTCCAGGTGAGCGGGATAGCACTCGAATACTCCCCCCGCGCCGCCCGGACAGCCCATTACGACGAATAAAACCCAATAAAGCCCGAATCTGAACAGGCACGCCGCGCCTGTACCGGATAGCGCTTTGACCATAAAAACGCTCGCCGCCGCTATTATGGCTACGTTTATGACCGCAGCCGGCGCGTATTCCGGAGCGGTCAGAATCGCGCATATTATGGCGGGGAGCCATATATCGCAATTAAACCTCTTTCCCGATAAAACCTCCGGCATGATTCCCGCGAAAAGATAGCTCAGGCTCAACGCGTTCGCGGCGTACATCAGTATCGAGAAGGCGATGGATACGTCGAAATTCATATAAGACGGGTTAAGGCGCATCGAGTCGCTCGCCAGAAGCGCCCCGACGGTCGCAATTCCCGTAAGAACCCCCAAAATCAACCCGAGAGCGGACTTTCGCCCCCAATGGATTTTGGGTATGCCAAACGCCTTCGCCAACAGATACGCAGGGACTAAAAGAGCCAACGCCTGCGCGGTTTCCCTTATCAGCTGGTAGTTGCCGACCAGTATGATTAACCATTGTGGCGCTCGCGATATATTGCGAGCGGTCACTCCCCATACGCCATACATATGGCTGATAAGCGAATCCAGACCCATGCCGCAGAGCCACGCGGTCAGCCACGCCGCGACTGACATAATAGCTATAACCGCCCACTTGGGCGTTTTGGCGAGCTTTTTCAACGCACTAATCTCCAGAAATCATATTATAAAACAACGAAGCAGGTTCAGGTTTTTCGTCGGAGTATTCAAAAGCTCCGTCGAGTATGGCCAGAGCCGTTTCGGTCTTTGAAGTTCTGCCGATAAGCAGATCGCAAAGCGCGTCGCCCTTTGAAACATAGTCGCCCAGGCGAACTTTCATCTTTATGCCGACCGAAGGGTCTATATCGTCTTCCTTTGTGATGCGCCCCGCTCCAAGCGCCTTAGCCGCGTTGCCTATGGCTATGGTATCGATTTTGGCGATATAGCCGGAGGAACGCGATTTTTCGGTCAATGTGCTAACGGGTTGGGGAAGGAGTCTCACGTTGTCTATAACGCGCCCGTCGCCGCCCTGCCAGGCGATCATCTGACCAAGCTTTTCAAGTCCCGCGCCGGAATCTATGGCTCTGGCGACGCGCTTTCTTGCTTCTTCGCGCGACTTTACAACTCCCGCGCAAAACAGTATTTCACCGGCAAGCCTGACGGACACATCCATCAAGTCGCCTTTTATGTCGCCCCTGAGTATGCTTATGGCCTCCTCGACCTCTATGGCGTTGCCGACGTTGAGGCCGAGCGGCTGACTCATATCGGTGACGAGCGCCTCGAACCTGCGTCCGGTGAGGTTTCCTATATCGACCATGGTACGGGCAAGCTCGAGCGACTTTTCGGCGGTCGGCATCGTCGCGCCGTTTCCGGCTTTTACGTCGAGAACCACGACATCCGCGCCGGAAGCGATCTTCTTCGACAATATGGAGCTTACTATAAGCGGCATGCTGTCTACCGTCGCCGTGACGTCGCGAAGGGCGTAAAGCGCCTTGTCCGCCGGGGCGAGGGAAGCCGTCTGGCCGACTACCGCAAGCGAGATTTTGTTGACCTGTTCGATAAAGCGCTCTTCGGACAGGGATACGCTCAATCCGGGTATGGATTCGAGCTTGTCGAGAGTGCCTCCCGTATGTCCAAGCCCTCGCCCCGACATCTTGGCGACCTTTACGCCGCACGAAGCCACGATAGGAGCCAGAACCAGCGTCGTAGTATCGCCGACGCCCCCCGTAGAGTGCTTATCGACTTTTATTCCCTCGATTTTGCTCAAATCGAGCATATCTCCAGATCGCGCCATGGACATTGTCAGATCGACCGTCTCCCGGGGCGTCATTCCGTTTATAGCTATGGCCATGAGCATGGCCGCCAACTGGTAATCCCTGAAGTTCCCCTTTCCGGATGCCCCTTCGACGAATTCCTCTATCTGTTCTCCGGTGAGTTCTTCCGCGCGCCTTTTTATGTTTATCAAATCAACGGCGTTCATTATACTCCTCCAATGTTATAGCCTTTCGCCACGCTTCAAGCTTTTTATTATAATTCAATGTATAGGCGGGGCTTGTGGAAGGGAGCGTCATATATTCGACGCCACCCGGCAAGCCTATGTGCCTGACGTACAATTCGCGAGCCTTTTGGCCGTTAAAAAGCACGCGCTTTATATTGGGACACAAAGCCAATAGTTCAAGTATTTCGTTAGGCCTGACATGCTTTATATCGCTGTCCAGAGAACCGCGTCTTACGCAGGAGCGCGCAACGTCCCAAAGCGCAATCCCGGCGTTTTTTAGCATATCCGCCTTCTCCGATATGGATTCGGGTTCTTCCGCACCCAGAATACTCGCCATTATCGGCCAGAACGCGTTTCGCGGATGTCCGTAGTAAAAGCCCTGTTCAAGCGAAGCTACGGAGGGCATCGTTCCAAGCACGAGAATTCTGGCGTCGCTTCGCCATACGGGGGCAAAGCCCGTTATTTCATCCAACCGCCATCCCTCCGTTTGTGCGGGAATCGCACTATGCCTAGGATTATACCAGATTATTTCAAAAGAATAAAGGCATTTCGCCTTTCAAATATTAAAAAATCCGGATGCGGCGTCGCTTGACTTTTATGATTTATTGTGCTATTCTTTCATGGCAAAACCATATCACGAGGAGGATATTATGTCTGAGAACGAAAACATGACCATGGAAGAGGAATACAATCCCGATCATAAAAAGCGTATGAATTGGGCGCATTTCGTAGAAAACGACGTAGTAGCGTTTTTCGACGCTCATGAACTCGAGCGCCTGTCCCTGGATGACGGAACCGGAAATCGCGCCAAACTCGCCAGAACCAAATCAAACGGCATAAAAATCGAGTACACATCTTCCGTTGTTCTGTAATAAGGATCGATTATCCCGGAAGAAAAGGGGCTGCCTCAATATTGAGACAGCCTCAACTTCATCAGAACAGAGATTTAAGCCAGTCGGCCAGAGGAATATACGCTATAATTACGACCATCGCCGGGAGCATGTTGGCGACTCGTATGCGTTGTTTGAGAATATCCAGCATGTTGAGCGACAGCCCTATTATCAATACGCTTCCCACCGCCGATAGCTCGACCACCATGTAATCGGTAAGATACGGCTCGATTTGAGAAGCCAGCAGGGCGATTCCGCCCTGATACAGCGTCATTGGCGCCGCTGATAGTATGACGCCCGGACCCAGCGTCGAAGCGAATATCGCGGCTGAAACGCCGTCGAGCACGGACTTTGCCATAAGCGTGTCCCCGTTTCCGCTTATTCCCGCGTCCAGCGAGCCGACAACCGCCATCGCTCCCACGCAGAAAAGCAGCGTCGCGCTCACAAAGCCTTGAGAAAAAGAATCGTCAGAGCCTGAAAACTTCGATTGGGCGAATTGCCCGATTCTTTCGAGTCCGTCGTCTATCCGCAGCGCCTCGCCCAGAATTGAGCCTATAATGACCGATACTATGACGCCCATGACGTTTTGCGTCTCAATAGCGCCCGAAATCCCTATGACCATAACGCAAAGCGCGAGGCCGTAATTTATGGTAGAGCGAAATTTTGCGGGTATACCTCCGCGAAGCGCGCAGCCTGTTATGCCGCCTATAATCACGGTAAGCGCGTTAAACCATACGCCGTACAATCCTAATTCACTTCCCCCTGATTTGTCAAATCGTCAGTCGGTTCAATGACCGTCTCGCCGGTCGATGGGTCTGCCTTTACGAGCGTCATAAGAGTTTTCGCCCCGCTTATCCTCTTCACGACTGGCTCCTTTGTGGCGATCATGACCCCGACGCCGACTACTTCCGCCTGGAATTCGCTCATCATCTCAGCCATGCCCTTGAGGGTTCCTCCGCCTTTCATGAAGTCGTCGATGATGACGGCTTTCTGGCCGGGCTTGACCGCCCTGCGGGCCAGCGCCATGGTTTCGAGCTTTTCTCCGGACCCGCCCGCGATATAGTTTATCTTAACGGCCGAGCCTTCGTAAGCCCTGGTATCCCTTCGGGCGATTACAAGAGGAACGCCGAGCATGTGCGCGGTCATGGTGGCGATGGGTATGCCCTTGGTTTCCATAGTGAGCACAAAATCGGGATTGGTTGCGTAAAACATCTGTGCGAGCATTCGTCCCAACAAAGACGCTACCTCTGGATTGGACGTAATGTCGGAGGTATATAAAAAACCCCCGGGTAAAAGCCTTTCGGGTTTAGAAAGCGCAGTCGCGAGTTTTTTAAGCTCATTCGCCGCGGCATCGGGACTTATGCTCGCCCTGTAGCGCACTCCCCCCGAAGCGCCTGTCAGCGTTTCTATCTCGCCATAGCCAAATTGCCCGACGGACGCCTTTAATATGTCCACATCCTCGCTGATTGTGGACTTGGCCGCCTGAAACATATCGCAAAATTCGCTGAAATTGTGAATCCTGTTGGGATGTGCCATTAGCGTTTGCATCATCGCTCCGAGTCTGTCGCTCCGTTTAATGCGTCGCATATGTCCCTCCAAACACGAATATTGAATCTATAAATCGTTATTATAATTCGGATTTGTTGTAATTGCTATCATCCGCATTCGCTTTAGAGCGATCCAACAAACATTTAACACCCGATAAGGCCTCGACTGGCGTATAATGGTAACAGTTTGATTTTGGAGGCATAAATAATTATGAAGGCGCACATCAGGGATTATGCAGGGGGAAAGGTCGCTTTTATAGGCATAGGAGGATGCTCGATGTCGGGGCTGGCGACGCTAATGAAGGCGCTTGGATATACGGTTAAAGGCTCGGACAGGGACGCGTCTCACAAGACCGACGCTCTTGAGGCAAGCGGCATACCGGTTAAAATCGGTCATGAGGCCGAAAATGTTCACGGCGTCGATTTTGTTGTATATACGGCGGCGATTTCTCCCGACAACATAGAGCGCCTTGAAGCGGAGAGGCTTGGCATACCGCAAATAGAGCGGGCCGAGCTTATAGGACAATTGATGGAGGGCTACGGACAGGCCATAGGTATAAGCGGCACCCACGGAAAGACTACGACCACCGCGATGATGTCGCAGGTGTTCGTGGACTGCCAGACCGACCCTACCGTTCACATAGGCGGCGAGTTGGATTCTCTGGGAGGCTCGACATTATTGGGGAAAAAGGACGTGATTATAACCGAAGCCTGCGAATTCGCGGGAAGCTTCCTGAAATTCAAGCCAACAATAGCGGTTATATTGAATATTGACGAGGATCATCTCGATTATTATAAAGATATCGACGATATAGAAAGGGCGTTTGCTGATTTTGCCGCGATCACACCCGAACAGAGCGGCTGGTGTGTTGGATGGGGAGACGATATGCGCGTAAGGAGGGTGCTTGAGAATTCCAATCGCCATACGCGCACCTACGGGCTTAATCCGTACAACGAGATACGCGCCGAGGACATATCCTACGACGAACTGGGGAAAGCCCATTTCAGGGCTACGCTTTACGGGCATCAGCTTTGCGAGGTTCAATTGGCGGTGGCGGGCGAGCATAATCTGCTCGACGCCCTTGCGGTTATAGCGGTCGCGTCGATATGCGAATTGCCGATGTCGCGGGTTGCCGAAAGCCTGGAAAGGTTTACGGGAGCGCACAGGCGCTTCGATTTGACGAGCGTGACCGACGCGGTTCGGATATATCAGGATTACGGACACAATCCGACAGAAATCAAAAACGCCCTGAAAATCGCCAAATTGCAGCCTCACGGGACATTGTGGGCGGTGTGGCAGCCCCACACCTATTCGCGGACGAAGAAACTGTTCAACCAGTTTCTGGACACTTTTCACGACGCCGATAAATTGCTGATAACTGATATTTGCGCAGCGCGCGAGGCCGACCCGGGGGACATATCCTCGAAGATGCTGATAGCGCCGCTTAGAGAGAGAGGCTGCGACGCTGTGCTCACGCCGGGCTTCGACGACGCGGAAAAATATCTCAGAGCGCATTGGAAGCCCGGAGATCTGGTAATAACGCTGGGCTGCGGGAACATCGACCTTCTAAACGAGCAGATAGCCCTTCACGGGGATTCTCCGGACTATCGCCCGGTTTAGACGGCAACTCGGAACGGCTTTGCACTCGTTAAATTTGTCGTTTTTACTTGCCTTACGCACACATATGGGTATAATATTATAAAAGGCGCTGACGGGGAGCGCCCGCGAAGGGGATGTAAGCGAGCCGGAGTATGGTGAAAGTCCGGTCTGACGCTTCGCGGGGAATCACCTCCGAGCCGCAGGCTGAAGGTAATGAACTGCCAAAAGCCCCATTTCTTTGAATTAAGCCGCGACATATGTCGCCGAAAACCCTTAATTAGCGCCATATCTCCTGGCGCGGAGGATGAAAATGGGCTTTTGTCACCCTTTTACTTAGGCTTTGTCCGGGTTCGCCCGTTATAGCGGCTAAAGTGGGCGCTTTAAGCGCCAATTTGGGTGGTACCGCGAGCCTTCGTCCCATTGTGGACTTGGGCTTATTTTTATGGGAGGGCATAGATATGATAAAGAAAGCTCCGGCTGACATGAACTTTACCCAGCGCGAAATCGACGTCGAAAAATTCTGGAAGGACAGGCAGATATTTAAAAAGACAATCGATCTTCGAAGCGGTTGCGACGTCTTCACGTTTTACGACGGCCCGCCGACGGCAAACGGAAAGCCGCATATAGGCCACATAGAGACCCGCGCGATAAAGGATCTTATTCCCCGGTATCAGACGATGAAGGGAAAACAGGTTCTTCGAAAAGCCGGATGGGATACCCACGGTTTGCCCGTGGAGCTTGAGGTCGAAAAGCAATTGGGGCTGGATGGCAAGGAGCAGATAGAAAAATACGGCATAGAGCCTTTTATAAAGGAGTGCAAAAAGTCGGTCTGGAAGTACAAGGCGGAATGGGAGCGCATGAGCGACCGCGTAGGTTTCTGGGCCGATATGGAGGATCCCTATATCACCTATGAGGATAATTATATAGAATCCGAATGGTGGTCGCTTAAGCAAATATTCGAAAAGGGGCTTTTGTACAAGGGCTATAAGGTCGTTCCCTATTGCCCGCGCTGCGGAACCGCGTTGTCCAGCCACGAGGTTTCCCAGGGCTATAAGACCGTCAAGGAAAAAAGCGCCTTCGTTCGGTTCAAGGTCACAGACGAGGAAAACACATGGCTCTACGCCTGGACGACCACCCCATGGACGCTTCCGAGCAACGTGGCTCTTTGCGTCAATCCCGATGAGGTATACGCCCGCGTATCGTTCGAGGGCGGGATCATAATAATGGCAAAGTCGCTCCTTGAGGCGGTTTTGGGAGCCGACGCCGAATACGAGGTCATATCGACTATGAAAGGCGCGCAGCTTGTCGGTATGAAATACGAGCCGCTTTTTGCCTTTCAGAAGGGGCTAGTGGACAAGAACGCGTGGTATGTCGTAGCCGACGACTACGTCACTTCCTCCGACGGCACGGGAATCGTTCACATAGCTCCCGCCTTCGGCGAGGACGACGCGCGCGTGGGCAGACTCAACGACCTTCCGCACTTGCAGCTCGTCGACACGCGCGGGCGCATGACCGGTGAAACCCCGTGGGCGGGAGTTTTCGTGAAGGACGCCGATCCCATGATAATAAGGGATTTGGAACAGGCCGGGCTTCTCGTAAAGACGGAAAAGTTCGAGCACGACTATCCTTTCTGCTGGCGTTGCGACACGCCGCTTATATATTACGCCAGATCCACCTGGTTCATCGCCATGACCAAAATACGCGATGAATTGCTCGCCTCCAACAGTTCTATCAACTGGATGCCGGATAATATAAAGGACGGCCGCATGGGAAATTTCCTCGAGAACGTCATAGACTGGGGACTCTCGCGCGAGCGCTATTGGGGAACGCCGCTTCCGGTATGGGTGTGTGAATGCGGACATACTCATGTCATCGGCTCGCGCCGCGAACTCATTGAGATGGGTGACAATGTACCTGAGGATATAGAGCTTCACAGGCCCTATATCGACGAGGTGACCATTAAGTGCCCCAAATGCGGCGGAAATATGCGCCGCACACCCGAGGTCATTGACTGCTGGTACGATTCCGGCTCAATGCCCTTCGCGCAGTGGCATTATCCCTTTGAGAACAAAGAGGTCTTCGAGAAGTACTACCCCGCTGACTTCATCTCCGAGGCCATAGACCAGACGCGCGGCTGGTTCTACACGCTCATCGCCATAAGCACGCTCGTCTTCGGACGCGCGCCCTTTGAGAACTGCATAGTTTTAGGGCACGTTCAGGACGCGGAAGGCCAGAAGATGTCCAAGCACAAGGGCAACGTCGTAGACCCGTGGTCCGTGCTTGACAAACAGGGCGCGGACGCCACTCGCTGGTATTTCTACGCCAACGGCGCGCCGTGGCTGCCCACGAGGTTTTCAAGCGAGCTTGTAAGCGAGATGCAGCGCAAGTTCATGGGAACCCTTTGGAATACCTACGCGTTTTTCACTCTATACGCCTCCATCGACGGCTACGATCCTGAAAAGCAGAAGGCCGACAAAGCGGATTTCTCGCTTATGGACAGGTGGGCCATTTCGAAGCTTCACGAGCTTATCAGGTTTGTTGACGAGGGGCTTGGCGAGTATAAAATAACCGAGACCTCGAGATCCATAGCTGCGTTTGTCGATGAATTGTCCAACTGGTACGTTCGCCGCTGCCGCGAGCGCTTCTGGGGAAAGGGACTCGCGGGGGACAAACTCGCGGCGTTCGAGACGCTGTATACGGTTCTGGCGGAGCTTTCGAAGCTTCTTGCGCCGTTCACGCCGTTCATGACGGAGGCGATGTATCAGAATCTCGTCGCGGGAACCATAAAAGGCGCGCCCGAATCGGTGCATCTGTGCGATTACCCGAAATTCGATCCCGCGCTCATCGACGAGAACCTGACCGGGGATATGGAGAAGGTCATAAGCATAGTGCAGCTTGGCCGAAGCGCCCGCAATACCGCGAACCTCAAAGTTCGCCAGCCGCTGGGAGCGATATACGTAAAAGGCGCGAAGCTCAACGATGAGATGTCAAAGCTCATAGCCGAGGAATTGAACGTCAAGAAGGTCGCCTTTGTTGACGACGCCCGCGCCTTCACAACCTATAACCTCAAGCCGCAGATGAGAACTATAGGCCCGCGCTACGGAAAGCTTCTCGGAAAAATCGGCAAGGCGCTTGCCGAAATGGACGGAAATGAAGTCGTCGACCTGTTCGAGAGAGGGGAGAAGCTGGTTTTCGAGGTAGACGGGGTAAACGTCGAGCTTGGCAAGGACGACGTGCTCACATCTCCCGCGCAGAAGCCGGGCTTCGTCGCCGAGTCCGACCGCGACTTTACCGCGGTCATAGATACCAATCTCACGAAGGAGCTTGTAGACGAGGGCTTCGTGCGCGAAATCATAAGCAAACTCCAGACAATGAGAAAGGAGTCCGACCTCGAAGTGACCGACAGGGTTGTTGTAACCTATGAGGCCGACGATTACCTGTCGGATATAATTGAAAACCACAAAGCGACCATCGAAGCCGCCGTCCTCGCTAAGAGAGTCGAGCGCGCGACGCCTCAGGGCATAGTAAAGCAGTGGCCCATCAATACGGAAAAGGCTACGCTTGGAATAGTAAGGGCATAGCGTTGAACGCGTAAAGGGCGGGATGAAGCAGCGCTTCATACCCGCGATGCGCTCCGATACGTATAAAGTCTTTTCATACACAAAAGGGTGAACCCGTTTATATGAGCGGGGTTCACCCTTTAACATCCCGAAAGATCTAATGCTCTCCCGCGACGGGGGTGGTTTTATAGCTGAAGCTGATGCTGTTTACGTCGTATGGCGTGGTCTGATAGACGTAGTAGTTAAGCCAGTTTGAAAACAGCAGATTCGCGTGACCGCGCCAGGTCGATAACGGGCGCTTGCTCTCGTCGTTTCCGGGATAGTAATTGACGGGCATTTCTATTGGCAGTCCCGCATTTTTGTCGCGCAGATACTCCTTTTCAAGCGTATCAAAATCGTATTCGCTGTGTCCGGTTATGAATATCTGGCGTCCCAGGTCAGTGGCCATGGCGTACACGCCCGCCTGCTCGGAACGGGCCAGTAGCTTTAAGCCTTCGACTTTTTCAAGATCCTCCTCGCGTATGGAAGTGTGCCTCGAATGAGGAGCCATGAACACGTCGTCAAAGCCGCGCAGAAGCATCGACGAGCGCCGCGTGACGACGTGCGGATATATGCCGAACAGCTTTTTTTCAAGCGGTATCTTCTCGACGCCGTAATAATGATAAAGACCCGCCTGAGCGCCCCAGCAAATGTGCATGGTGCTGTGTACGTGATTTTTCGCCCAGTCCATTATGTCGCAAAGCTCCGACCAGTAATCGACCTGTTCGAAGGGCATCTGCTCGACCGGCGCGCCGGTTATTATCATCCCGTCGAACTTCTCGTCGCACACGTCGTCTATGGTCTTGTAAAACGCGAGCATGTGCTCCTGCGAGGTGTTCTTCGACTTATGCGAGCGCGTCTGCAAAAGGGTCAGTTCCACCTGAAGCGGCGTGTTGCCGAGAAGTCTCGCGAACTGCGTCTCCGTGACGACCTTCGTGGGCATCAGGTTCAACAGCGCTATTCTAAGCGGCCTTATGTCCTGAGTAAGCGCCCTCGTTTCGGTTATGACGAATATGTTCTCGTTTAACAATACGCCGGTTGCCGGCAAATCGTTAGGTATTCTTATAGGCATTGCGCTTCCTCCGCGCGTCGCAGCGCCTGGTCGATGTCGGCGATGATATCCTCAACGTTTTCTATGCCTATCGACATGCGAACGAGGTCGGGCGATATGCCGCCGGCGGCAAGCTGTTCGTCGGTGAGCTGGCGATGGGTCGTGCTCGCGGGATGCAAAACGCAGGTTCTGGCGTCGGCAACGTGAACGACGATATTCGCGAGCCTGAGCGAATCCATGAATTTCATCGCGGCGGCGCGGCCTCCCTTTACGCCGAAGGAAACGACGCCCGAAGCGCCCCTTTTCAGGTATTTCTTAGCCTTCTCGTATTCCGTATCTCCTTTGAGAAGCGGATAATTGACCCAGGAGACGCGCTTGTCGCCCGCCAGGTATTCGGCGACGGCGAGGGCGTTTTGGCTGTGGCGGTCGACGCGAAGCGCCAGCGACTCAAGCCCCTCGTTGAGCATGAACATGCTAATGGGAGCGGGCGTCATCCCCAAATCGCGCATTATCTGTACGCGCGCCTTTTCGATATACGCCTTTTTGCCGAACTGCTCGGTATATACCAAGCCGTGATAGCTCTCGTCGGGAGTAGTAAGTTCTGGGTATTTATCGGTCCACTGGAAATTTCCGCTGTCTATTACCGCGCCGCCCACGACGCTCGCGTGGCCGTTCATATATTTGGTCGTCGAGTGAATGACTATATCCGCCCCGTATTCAAAGGGACGGCAAAGGACGGGGGTGGCGAAGGTATTGTCCACTATAAGAGGTACCCCGTGCCTGTGCGCGAGATCGGCGTAAGCTTCTATGTCGAGCACCTTGAGCGCTGGATTGGCTATGGTCTCGCCGAAGACGAGACGCGTGTTTTCGTCGAAAAGCGCGTCGATTTCGCCGGGGGACATTCCGTCAACTATAAAGCGCACCTCTATGCCCATGCGCTTCATAGTGACGTTGAACAGATTGACGGTTCCGCCGTATATGGCGCTCGAGCAGACGAAGTTCTGTCCCGCGCCCGTGATGTTGAATACTGACATGAACGACGCCGCCTGACCGGAGGAGGTGCATATGGCGTCCACTCCGCCCTCGAGCGCGGCTATCTTTTCCTCTACGCAGGCGGTTGTGGGATTGGATATGCGCGTGTACATATGGCCCGGAACCTTGAGGTCGAAAAGATCCCCTACGTGAGATGAGGAATCGTATTTATAAGTCGTCGACTGATAGATCGGCAAAACCCTCGGCTGGCCGTTTTCGGGTTTATACCCCTCCTGAACGCATTTTGTCTCTATGTGTGACATTTTTTATACCCCCTTAGTTTATAGCTGCCTCAGCGCGTCTACAAGCGCGGTTTTAGCCGACGTCTTTTCGTCTTTCTGTTTTATGACGCGGGCGGGCACTCCGGCGACGACGCTGTTGGGAGCAACGTCTTTTATAACGACGCTTCCCGCCGCGACGACAGAACCCGCGCCTATCCTCACGCCCTCTATGACCACGGCGTTGGCTCCTATGAGGACGTCGTCCTCGACTACCACGGGCGTGGCGCTCGCCGGCTCCACGACTCCCGCCAATACCGCGCCCGCGCCCACGTGGCAGCGATTGCCGACGATAGCGCGACCGCCCAATACCGCGCCCATGTCGATCATGGTATCCTCGCCTATACAGGCGCCGATGTTGATAATGGCGCCCATCATTATGACGGCGCGATCGCCTATTTCAACCCGGTCGCGGATTATGGCGCCCGGCTCTATGCGGGCGTTTATGTTCTTGATGTCGAGAAGCGGAACGGCGGAATTGCGCGTTTCGCATTCGATGACGACGTCTTCTATATCGGCGCTGTTTTCGGATAACGCCCTTTCGACGTCGAGCCATTCGCCTATGAGTATCATATCGCCCGCGCCGAAGCGTTTGACGCCCTTGGCGTCAAACGGCTTTTTGCACTTTACATACGCCTTGACAGGCGTCTTTTTCCTGGCGTCGCGTATGAATTGGATGATTTCGTTCGCGTCCATTATATCCGCCTTTCCACGACAGGCGAGGAAATCCCCGCCGTCGAAATCAGATTTTTAATACATCGCCCAGATCGTAAAGCCCCGCCGGTTTTCCAACCATGAATCTGGCGGCGCGGACGGCTCCGGAGGCAAATATGCGACGGCTGGATGCCGAGTGCTTAAATTCAAGAATCTCGTCATCGCCAAAAAAGTAAACGCTGTGCTCGCCCGCGACGGTTCCGCCGCGTATGGCGTGAACGCCTATTTCTTTGCCCCTTGCGCCAACCATGCCTTCGCGCCCGTACACCCTTTCATAATAGCCCTCGGGATCGGCGGCGTCGAGCAGGAGTTTAGCCGTTCCGCTCGGGGAATCGACCTTTTTATTATGATGGGTTTCGACTATCTCTATGTCGAACCCCGCGGATTTCAGAGACGGCGCCGCCATCTTTACGGCCTGCGTGAGCACGTAAACGCCGAGCGAATAATTTGCCCTTTGTATTATGCCTACGCTTTTCGACGCCTCCCTTATCATATTCAGATGCCCGCCGTCAAGCCCGGTTGTACCTATGACCATGTTGCAGCCCGTTTCGCGGGCGTATTTTAGGTTCATTTCGAGAAAGTCGGGATGAGAGAAGTCTATGAGCACGTCGGCTTTTCCCGGTATATCAGCCGGGTTTTGAAACAGGTCTATGTCGACTATGCCCAGTATTTCGTCTCCCGCTTCCAGGAGCATATCCTCTATCATTTTACCCATTCGGCCGTGGCCGGAAATTACGCACTTCATCGATCCTCCAGCACCTTCATGGCGCTTATAAGCTTTTTGTAGTTATCCTCGTCCATCTCGCAAAGCGGCAGGCGATAGCCCCCGACGTTCATACCCATGGCGTTCATCGCGGCTTTGACGGGTATGGGATTGACCTCTATAAACAGGGCGTTTATGAGATCCAGATATTGCAGCTGCATTGCCGCCGCGGTTTTATAATCTCCCTCAAGGCAATTTTCGACGATGGCGCTCGTCTGGCCGGGGCATATATTCGCGAATACGCTTATGACGCCCGAACCGCCAAGCGACATCAGAGGAACGATCATATCGTCGTTTCCGGACAGAAGCTCGAAGTCATCGCTTATATATCGAGCGACCTTCGCGACGTATGATATGCTGCCGCTCGCCTCCTTCAGCGCCTTTATATTCTTCAACCGGCTGAGCGCCTCGACGCACTGGGTGGACATGCCGCAGCCCGTCCTGCCGGGGACGTTGTACATGATTATCGGGGTTTTTACGCGTTCGGCTATATCGGCGAAGTGCCTGTACATGCCCTTTTCGTTGGCCTTATTGTAGTAGGGGGTTATGAGAAGCAGCCCGTCAACGCCGAGCTTTTCATACGCGAGGCTTTTCATCATCGCGGTTTCGGTGCAGTTGGAACCTGCTCCGGCGATTATGGGGATTCTGTGGCGAGCCGCCTGCATTACGCAGCGAACGACGTCCTCGTCCTCCTCGTGGGTCATAGTACTCGATTCCCCGGTCGTCCCAAGCGCGACGATGCCGCTTGTGCCCGAGGCTATATGCCACTGAACCAGTTCGGTCAGTTTATCGAAGTTCACGCTCCCGTCCTCGTTGAACGGCGTGACTAAGGCGACGTAGCTTCCCTGAAACATTTTTCTTTCTCCTCCTCGCGAACAGAATGACGGCGGTTTGTGATATAATAACAGGTTTTCCCGTTTAAATCAATCGCTTACCTTCAATCTTTACCATCATGAAGTATAATTATTCTATTATAAACATAGTCTGTTGGAGTGATGATATGCTTAACGAAATAATACGCCGCAGAAGGGCGCTTCACAGTATACCCGAGACCGGCTTCGACCTTGTCGAAACCAGTGATTTTTTAAAGCGCGAGATTTCCGCGTGGGACTGCGAGGCTGAATCCGTCGCCCAAACGGGGTTCGCCTGTTTTTTCGACGCCGGAAAGGATGAAACATACGCGTTTCGAAGCGATATGGACGCGCTCAACATTTCGGAAGCGTCGGGCGTGGATTTTTGTTCGACAAATCCCGGCAAAATGCACGCCTGCGGACACGACGGACATATGGCGATGATGCTGGCGCTTGGCGATTGGGCGTCTGCCCATAAAGGAGAATTAAACAGAAACCTGCTTTTGATATTTCAACCGGCGGAAGAACAGGCGCTGGGGGCGGTCGAGGTCATTAAAAGTGGCGTTCTTGAAAGGCGAAGGGTATCGAGGGTTTACGCGCTGCACGTTGACCCGTGGACGCCGTTAGGGACGGTTACTTCCCGCCCGGGGCCTATGATGGCCAGGACGAGCGAGGTATATATGACGTTTCATGGCAAATCCTCCCACGCGGCAATGGCTGAGAAGGGCATAGACGCGCTTGCCGCCATTTGCGAGTTTATTTGCGCCGCTCTCGAGATGGAGAAGGGCATAGACGCCGACATACCGAGGCTTTTGAAATTCGGAACGATAAACTCCGGAACCGCCGTAAACGTCATATCAGACAAGGCCGTCGCAACGGGTACTATGAGGGCGTTTTCGGACGAGGTTTACGAAAACATGAAAAAACGGCTTTACGAGATAGCGGATGGCGTCGCCCGGAAATACGGGGCGACATACGAACTTGAATTCGCCTCGGGAGCCTGTGCCGTTATAAACGACGAAAAACTCTTTAAACAGGCTCAAAGCGCCCTTCGCGATATGGATTTCAAGACGATGGAAAAGCCCGTCATGATAGCCGAGGATTTCGCGCTTTACGCGCAAATAGCGCCTATAATGATGATTTTTGTCGGACTCGGAAGCGGAATACCTCTTCATTCGCCGAATTTCGTGATGGACGAACGGGCGCTTGAATGCGGGGCGCGCGCGCTTATAAAGCTGGCCGAGGCGTAGAACACAGCACGGGCGGCAAGTTGCTCCGCCCGCGCTCGTTTTTCGATTATGCCATGCTAATTGAAAACAATACCCGTAAAATTGATAGAAAATATCGGACGCTTCGAGTATAATATAGTCAATCGGACGTCCCTTTGCGAAACTCGCTCGGCGTGACGCCCGCGAGTTTTTTGAATACGGTTGAAAAATAGGCGAAGTTGTCAAAGCCAACGAGCGCCGCCGTTTCGCTGACGCTCACTCCGCTTAGCAAAAGCAGTTTCGCCTGCTCGATGCGCGTATTCGATATGAAATCCACGAGGGAAACGCCGTATTCGCTCTTGAAAACGTGCGAGAGGTGGTCGGGGTTGACGAAGAACATGGAGGCGAGGGTCTGCCGGGTCAGGTTCTCCATGTAATGAGAAAGTATATAATTTCTCACCCTTGAAGCCACTGTTTCGCGCCTTTCGGCGTTTGAGAGGAGCGAAATCGCGCGGTCGCAGAATCGGTTGAGCCACCTGAGAAGGTCGAACGCGGAGTTGGGAGCCGCGCGATAGACGAGCGCGTCCTCGTCGTTTTCAAACATGGCGCTCGCCTGAAGGTCGCGGCGCTTGAGAAGCTGATAGACCATCTGAGTGAAATCATGCTGTATCGCCATGCGAACCCCGGCGTTGTCGTCGCCCGCGCGTTCACGCTCGTCGAGATAGCGGCGCATATCTTCCAGAAGCGCCGCCCTGTGTCCGGCGACGAGCAGCTTTTCCCACTCGGTTACGCGCGAGCGCAATTCGCCTCGAAGCTCGCTGGTCGCGACAAGCGGCTCATCCCCGTCCTCGTAGACGGCTTCCGGGCGCAGGGACAAAGCCGCCCGCCTTACGGCGTCCTCGACGGCTGAAAGAGGTTCCGTCTTCAGCACGTATTCGAGACTGCCCAGGCGCATGGCTTCCTTGGCGTAATCGAAGTTGGCGTAATTTGTCAGAAATACGCACTTGGCGTCGAAACCGTGCTCCCGCGCCCAGCGAAGCAGTTCCAGGCCGGTTCCGCGTATGACCTCGACGTCCAAAAGCAAAAGCTGCGCGCCATTTTCCGCGAGAAGCTTACGCCCCTGCGGCACGCTTTCGGCAGAAAGCACGCGGTCAAAACCCATGCCCGCCCAGTCGATGCGCGTTTTGAGCGTCTCAAGCATCGTAGGGTCGTCCTCGAGAATGAACAGTGTCAAGCCCTTCATCTCCTTTTCGCCGTTTTATCAAGTATAACAGCTTGACGGGGAGATGAAAAGGCATAGAATTATTAAAAACCATGCACGGAGGCATATGATATGAAAAACGGCTCCCTGCGAAGGCGGTTTATACCGCAAATGCTCCTCATCATGCTTGCGCTCGTCGCCTACATGATTGTCTACCACGCGAATATTACCTCCGTTCTGCGCGAGCGCGCGTCCAACGAAGGCTCCCTTTTGTGCGGAATATACATACATGAAATAGACGACGTGCTAAACGACATTCGCCGCTGGCTGACGGTGCAGTTTGAATCCGACGAAGGCGTCGCCCAGCTTTCAAGCGCGGACGAAGTCGAGCGCGTATCCGCGCAGAAGCGTTATGCGCAATTGCTTTCGGACGGCACGGCGCTTTATCCGTCGATCGACATGGCGTTTATAATATCCTCCGAATACCCGACGGCTATTTTCGAGGTTTCCGACCGCATAGAATACGATCGCTACGACGAGTTGAAGGACGCCGTCGAATCCGTAGCGCAGTTTGGCAAGTCCTTCGAGACCGATTGGACGGTCGTCCCGGCGGGGAACAGTTGCGCTTTCCTGACGTCGTTGAAGTTTGATACGGCGCTTATCGGAATATGCATAGAGCCGGAGACCCTTTTGTCGAGCGTTCCATTTAATGTAGAGAATAATTACAACTTCGTCCTCGCCAAGCACTCGGGCTACGTGGTGACCACGAGCCTTCCCGACGATTATGGCGAGGGCATAGACCTGACGGGGGAACTGGACGGTTATTACGTCACGGGCGAGGACAACAACGTCATAGTCAGCGGCGCCATATCGGAGGTCGGGCCGTTCAGACTGATGATGGTCGCGAAGGACTCGGAAATACAGGCCGACATAGCCTGGACGCGCTGGACGCTGATGTTTCTGATAGCGCTATGCGTCGTTTCGGTTGGCGGAATGCTTTACAGCTTAAGGCGCAGTATACTATTGCCGCTTGATCGCCTCACGCGCGCCATATCGCGTTTCGGGCTTACCCGCGAGAGGGAGAATATACTCGTAAACGGCGAGGCGCGGGAATTCGTCGAGATAAACTCGGCGTTTAATCATATGGCCGACCAGATAGAACACCTGAAGATAGAGAACTACGAGCAGGTAATCCGCAAGCAGCAGATGGAATTGAGGTTTTACCAGACGCAGATTAAGCCGCATTTCATACTAAACTGCCTGACCACAATCAACAACCTCGCCCTTCAGGGAAAAAACGAGCAGCTGTACAAATTCATAGCCGATTTTTCGGGGTTCGCCCGCTGCATGTTCAGAAACGACTTCACACTTATCACCGTCGCCGAGGAATTGAGGCAAACCGATTATTTCATAGGAATGCAGCTCGTGCGCTATCCCGAGAGGATTTTCTACCTGGCTGACGCGGATAACGAGGCGAAAGCCGCCACCATTCCCGCCATGCTCATACAGACGCTCGTCGAAAACAGCGTAAAGCACGGCATGGGGGAGGGGCAGCTCAGCGTATTCGTCAAATGCTCCATGTCGCAGGGCGTATTGACCGTTCAGGTAGAGGACAGCGGCCCCGGTTTCTCCGCCGCCTCCCTCGACGCGATAAACACCGGCGCCGAAGCGGGCTTTGGGATACGCAACCTTCGCTCGACGCTGGAACTCTATTACGCGGGAAGAGCGAGCTTCAAGGCGGAAAATATCCCCGGAAGCGGCGCGAAAGTCACGCTGACGCTTCCGGGGCGCGAGGAATGACGGCTGTGCGCCTGGCGTTGTCTGCCGGATAAAGGGGCTTTTGGCAAATCAGCTATTTGATAGCCCCCGCGATTCCCTCTGTAAAGTTCTTTTGAAGCGCGAAGAATACTATGACCGTCGGCAGCGTACAAAGCGTAACGCCCAGCATCAGCGCGCCGTAGTCGGTAACGTATCCGGCGATGAGGTTAGCTATGAGCATGGGCATTGTCAACGCCTCGTTTGACTGCATTATGACCTTTGGCCACAGGTAGTTGTTCCAGGCGTTCATGAACGTTATGGTCATCGCGGCGGCGTAGGTGGATTTCATTGTCGGTATGAACATGCGAAAGAAAATCGATACCTCGTTCAGCCCGTCTATGCGGGCGGCTTCGATTATGTCGTGAGGGAACGACCTCGCCGACTGCCTGAACATCATTATCAGAAAGGGCGTCGATATGGTCGGGAGGATGAAGCCCAAATAGGTATTGAGAAGCTTCATCTGTGAAAACATCTGAAAAAGCGGTATCATTGTCGCCGCGAACGGAACCATCATCGCCAATAGCAGTATGGACATTACGCGGTCCTTATGCTTATCGTGATATATCTCAAAGCCGTAGCCCGCCAAAGAACACACGAGAAGCGATGTAATCGTCAAAAGCATGGAATTGACGAGCGAGTTTTTCATGGCCTGCCAAAGATTCTGACTCGCGAGGAGCGTCGTGTAGTTTTCGGCCATATTGGTTCCGGGAAGAAGAAGTCCGCTCAGTACGTCCCTTGAAGTGTTGGTTGCCGATACGACCATCCAATATAATGGAAATACCGACAATAAAGATACGATTATTAAAAACAGATATTTGCACACTGTTGCGACAGTTCGCTTCATCGCTTGTCACCCACCTTCATCTGGCAAAACGCCAATATGGCTACAAGCAGGAATATGACATATGACATCGCCGCCGAATAGCCAAACCTCGGCACGCCTTCGAACGAAGTCTTGTATATGTAGTGGCTCATCGTGATGGTCATGTTTGCGGGGCCTCCGCGCGTGAGGTTGAACGATTCGTCGAAAAGCTGCAACGTACCATTTGTAGATAATATGGCCGTGAGAAGTATTATGGGTTTTAAAAGCGGCGCTGTTATTCTCGTGAACTGCTGAAAGTGATTGGCGCCGTCTATTCTAGCCGCTTCGTAGATGGAATGGTCAATATTCTGAAGGCCGGACAGGTAGAACACCATATTGTATCCCGTCCAGCGCCATATAAGCGCTATTATTACCACGAAACGGGCGGTACCGGCTTCGTTTAGCCAGTTTATGGCGGTGTCGATGATACCCGCGTTAAGGAGTATGGTGTTGACGAAACCGTCTACAGAAAAAAGCGCGCGGAAAACTATCGCGTAAGAAACGAGCGACGTCGCGCATGGCAAGAATATTGCGGTTCTGAAAACGCCGCGTAGCCTGAGACTGCGGTCGTTGAGCATGGTTGCCAGTATGAGCGCCAGCACGAGCATTACCGGCACCTGGATGATCAGGAAGAGGAAGTTGTTTATCAACGCCTGTCTGAATATCGGGTCTTTTATAAGGTATTCGTAATTGCGAATGCCCGCATAACTCATCCTCGCTCCCTGTCCCGATTGAAACGACAACAGAAGCGCCCGCACCATAGGATAAAAGTTCATCCAAACGATCATTATGGCCGCTATCGATAGAAATACCCATCCGGTCAGATTCTGCTTGCGGCTCAAAGACATGCCCTTTGTTCGGCCAATACTACTCATTGCGCCACCCCCATGGTATTATTAAGGCGACCGGAAGCCAGCGCTTCCGGTCGCCCGATCGTTTACTATATGCCCATCTGGAAAGAAACCGTCATATCGGCTTCGTCGAGGGCGGCGTCTATGTCCGCTCCCGAGAGAACCTGAGACATGGCGACGGCGATGGCGTCGCGCGCTTCATAGTAGTACACGCCTGGGGCGTTGGAGGGGATGAGCGCGGCGTAGGCGGTGATATCGGAGTAGATCGGCTGACCCGCGAAGAACTCCTGCGGTTCGCCGTACACGTCGCTGTCTCCGGCGGGCAGATAGGTCGCGAGCGCTCCGGAGGCGGGAAGTATGGTCTCATAGAACTCGACGCTTCCGCCGAAGGTCTTGGCGAGGAAGTCGTTGGCAAGTTCGTAATTCTGGCAGTTCGCGCTGACAGCCCAGGAGGAGCCGCCGTTGTTGGAGTAATTGGTCGCGGTGTCAATGCCGTCGAGGCTGGGCATATTGGTGACGGCCCACTTGCCGGACTGGTCGGCGGCGGTCTGTATGGAGGCGAGTATCCAGCAGCCGTTGATCGTGCCGGTGACGTTGCCGTTTACGAGGGATGCCACGTAGTTATCCCAACCGACTACTTCGACGTATATGCCTTCGCTTACGAGGGTAGTGAAGGTCTCGACGACCTGCTTAAGATCTTCGTTGCCCTTTATATTGAGCGAGCCGTCTTCGTTGAACAGAGACGCTCCGCAGCTTTGAAGCATCATCATTATCAGATCGGGTTCTCCGGCTACGCCGGTGAGCATGGGCCTTCCGGTCTTGGCGAGAATGTCCTTGCCTATCTCGATGAAACGCGACCAGGTTATGTCGGTCAGGTCATCTACGGTATATCCGGCTTCCTCGAGATAATCGGTGCGAATGGCGGATACGACCGCTCCGTTATCGAACGGAACGCCGTAGTTCCTGCCGTCTACCACGGAATAGGACGTCTTAGCCTCGGCAAATTGGCTGAAATCCACGCCGCCTTCGGTAATATCCATGAAAAGCTCGGGATAGTTGATTACGTTTTTCTGGAAGGCGTTGTCCTGGCAGAGGAATATATCGGGAAGCGTGCTGATGTCGCCCGCCATCGCGGCGGTTATCACTCTGGTCTGTATGTCGTTCCAGGGAACTTCGACTATATCGATAACGAAATCGGGATGATCCTGCTGATAGACCTTCGCCGCTTCCTCCATGGCGTAGAGGTTGAACGCCGGATCCCAGCACCACACGGTAAGCTTCTGCTCTTGCTCGGCCAGAGCCGAGAAAACGCCGAAGGTCAGAACGAGGGCAAGCAATACTGCAAACAGTTTCTTCATGGTACATCTCTCCTCAAAATATTATTAACGGCATCGTCGCCGCATGGACAACATGTAAACGCTTTCAATTGTTGAAATTATATCATGTACCAGTTTGAGTGTCAACCTGTGCAGTATAAAAAAATATATGGCAGAAATTTATGCTAAACAAATAATAAAAATTCAAATACGGTTAATTATCAATTTATGCCTGTCTTGATATTGTAAACGTTTTTTCTATGGTGTATAATATATGGCAAATACCCTCGAGGGGGATGAAGCATGAGCGATAATGTGACGATTGTAGATATAGCAAAAGAAGCGGGAGTATCCATAGCCACGGTATCGCGGGTGCTGTCAGGCGCCGGTTCCGTCAGGCAGTCAACGCGCGAAAAGGTGGAAGCCGTCGTTGAAAGATACGGCTATACCCCCAATATGATCGCGGCTTCATTGAATAAGCGCAAGTCGAGGGCGCTTGGCATAGTACTGCCCTTTTTGGATAATCCTTACTATTCGAGATTGTGCATAGCCGCTCAGAATACCGCGCAGGCAAACGGTTATTCGGCGCTTTTATACCAGATGAAGAAAGGCTCCCCTATACCGTCGGAGTTCATAGACATGCTCATTGGCAAGAGACTCGACGGAGTATTGTTCAGCGGGGACGTTATGGACGCTACTTCAAAGCTCGAAGCGACCAATCAGGTTCTGCAACTTCGCAGACATATGCCCGTGGTCATAATAAACCCCATAATGATGGATGTTGAATGCGCGAAGCTTATGAACGATTTTCGTG
>JAUNBY010000003.1:0-719 GCA_030526935.1 Clostridia bacterium | reverse complement strand
ACCGGCGCGTGCATCAGACATTACATAGCCTTGGGGCACAAAAGAATAGCGCTTTTAGGCGGGGACGGTTTTGTACTCAACGAGAACTCCCGCGAGCAGGGCTATTTGGACGGCATGAATCAGTATGGACTTGGCGAATACATTTACCCGTTTACAGTCGGTCAAAATGCTCACGAGGGAGAGGCGGCGCTTGTAAAGCTCATGTCGATGAAAATCGAAAGGCCGACAGCCTTGATATGCTACAATGACCTCATAGCTCTGGGCGCGATGAAAATGCTGCGCGAGATGGGAATGTCCGTTCCGGGCGACATAGCGGTTTTAGGTTGCGATAATTTATTCTTTGGACCCTACCTGGAACCCGGGCTGACGAGCGTAGACCTCAGGGCGGAGGAAATAGCTAATTACGCGATGAACCTTCTGACACAGGCGCAGGAAAAGCCGCTGGAGGCATTTGGCAGGATGTTTGAATCACAGCTTATAATAAGGCGGTCGTGTGGATTCGGACTATAAAACGATTATACCCGCGCGACGGTTCAGATGAATATAATTAAAATATACTGGGAGGATGAAACAATGGTCAATCAACCCGACTGGCAAAACCCTTCGATATTACATATCAACCGCGAAAAACCGAGAGACGAGCTGTACCCTTTTTTGACGCTTGACGACGCGCTGGACGGCTCGCGCGATATCCGGGACAAGTACCTGACCTCCACGAT
>JAUNBY010000244.1 GCA_030526935.1 Clostridia bacterium | reverse complement strand
GGCGAAATGGGGTCGCGCGACTGGGGCGCTACATTCGCGGCGATTTTGGTGGCGGTGCTTCCAACTCTGATTATATATTTCTTCCTGAACAAGAGCGTCATGGAGGGCATGGCCGCCGGAGCAGTGAAGGGATGAACGGGCTTTACGGCGGAGGTTTATCCGACGCCGTGTGAATAATGACGATATACGGAGGAATCGCGGTATGATTTTGAATTTCAAAAATGGATGGAGCATACTTCAGGATGTACATGATGCCGGAGAAAAGTTGGGCATGTACCAACCCGGCTTTCAGGGGAACATGGGCAATCAGGTTTCTGAATGGGAGTATATACCAGAACTGAAGCATCTTCAGCTTCTCTATGCCAGTCAGCCCTATTTCGGCCGTGAACTGCGATATTTCAATCAAGCGCCTTGGTGGTATCGTCTGGAATTTGATATTGAGGCGAACGCGGGGCGTTATGCAAAGCTGAGCTTTACGAATGTCGATTACTATTGCAAAGTCTGGCTCAACGGCAAATACCTGGGCGAACACGAAGGATATTCGACGCCTTTCTCATTTCGTGTTGACGGCGTTCTGGTTCGCGGCGGAAAAAACACTCTGATTGTCAAGGTATGGTCGCCGTGGGATGATGCGGTTGACGGCGGACGAGAGGATCGCAGAACTTTTCTTGTTTATAGAAACTCCATCAAGGGGACATACGAGCATTCGGATACTTTCGTGCAGAGGGACGCCAATCCCGTGGGAATCTATGGAGATGTCACGCTGGAAATCTGTTCAAACGCCTGCTTTGGCGAAATTCCTGAATTCGACTATTCCCTTGACGCTGAAATGACAACAGCCCATATTACGGCAAAAGCCGCCGTGGAGGATGTGGATGGCGGCGAATACGTTCTGCGGTTCATTTGCAGGGACAGATTGACGGGTGAACACGTCTGCGATTCGGAATTGCCGGTAAATAAGACGGGGGAGTATGCACTGCAGGCGGACGCCAGGAACATACGTTTGTGGAATACATGGGATAAGGGCGGTCCGTGGCTTTATACAATGCGAATCGAACTGTTACGGGATAGCCTTGTGATCGCGAGCCATGAAGACGCGGTGGGGTTCAGAAAGATCGAGATGGTGAGGGATAGCGAAAAGACTCGCTTCTATCTTAACGGTCGCGGTTTCTATGTGCGGGGAACTTCATACTTCCCCGATCTCTACGTCTCCAATATGTGCAGGGAACGCTATTGGCGTGATTTGCTGAATATCAAAGCGGCCGGTTTCAACCTTATTCGCATACATGTGCATGTCGATCAACCCGTGTTTTATGAATTGTGTACGCAATTGGGTATCGGCGTTATGCAGGATTCAGAGTATAATTGGATGCATCCGGTGAGCGACAGCTTTGCTGACCGGTTTATCAAAGTCTATTTAGACACGGTGAAAATGCTCAAACGGCATAGTTCCATGTTCTGCTGGATCTGCATGAACGAACCGGGGCTGGAGGATCCTATGGGCAAGAGCAGCGGACGCGCCATGACTGTGAATCCAGGCCCGCGGTTGTATAACGCCGTTCGCGAACTGGATCCATCGAGACCCGCAATAAAAGGCTCCTTTTGCGAGGATGACCTCGACAGTGGAGACAGCCACAACTACACAGGTTCCCTTAACGGCGAACATCAACACTATTCGGATATATACGCAACCGTTGAAAAGTTCAACACGGAATACGGCTTTGACGCCCCGCCGTGCCTGTATAGCCTGAAACAATGTCCGCCGGCCATGAAGCGCCTTAGCGGAATCGCGGACTGCTTTGCGCAAATCCAGATTTACCAATATAAACTGCTTAAATATTATACGGAGCATTATCGTATGCAGAAATATGCTCCAAATTCCGGATACGTACAATTTCTGTTTAACGACATGTGCCCTCAGAGTTTTTATGGACTATACGACTGGTGGGGGCTTCCCAAGGCGGGACTGGACGCCATGCTTCAGAGCAATATGCCCGTTGGCGTGTTCCTGAAGTACAACGGAAAAAAAGCCGAGGCTGTCTTTGCCGTCAACGACAATCCGGACGCTCTGGGAGAAGTCGAAGTTCGTTATGTATTTACTGATGAAACCGGGACCGTCGTCGATAGTCAGACGCGAACGATCTGCATGGGCGCCGATGATATTGCCTGTATCTGGAAATTAGATCTAAAAGCGGAGGATTACAAAATCCTGAATTGCTCGCTGACCATAACCGGAAATGGAAAAGTGCTGGCTGTCAATCATTATGAGGATCTGTTTAACATGCCTGAGCATGTTAAAGGTCATCCGTCCCGCATAAGCCATGAACTGGGTATGCGTCTTTACTTTTCCTGAGAATTTACCGTGGCAGGCAAGTCTGGGAGTATTCCCGGATTTGCCTGCCACAACGCATTTTTAAAAGCTATTTACACGGAGGATGATCGCGTGAAACAGAATAAAACCATAGTTATACCGCTGATGCATGGTTGGAAATTTTGCCTGGGAGACGTAAAGCGCTGGTTACGCGTAAATCACGACGTTTGTTATAATACTACAAAGGCTGGTCAGGAAATTGGAGACATGAAAGTATTCTTGGAGGATAACCCGTGGATTCCGATAGAGCTTCCCCACGACTGGAACACTTCTCAGCCTTCAGATCCCGAAGCTTACCCGTCAAACGGTTTCAAACCACGCGGCGTGGCTTGGTATTATAACGAATTCGATATGCCGGAATTCGGCGATGATGCCTGTGTACTACTGGAATTTGAAGGCGTGATGGGCGAATGCGTCGTATACGTCAACGGCGTTTTGTCGCAGCGAAACGAGAGCGGATACACCGGGTTTTTTACCGACGTATCAGACTATCTGTTGCCGGGGCAAAAAAATATGATAGTAGTCAGCGTAGATAACCGCCGATGGGAGGGTTGGTGGTATGAGGGCGCGGGAATATACCGCCCGGCGAGGCTATATATAAAGCCTGTGATACACTTTAGCCATATGAAAACCTTCGTTCGTCCACAGCTTCAGTGCGGCGATTGGCAGGTACATATCAAAAGTGAAATTGATAACTGCCGCGAATTGGATTCGTCATTTTGTGTCGAAAGTCGGATTTTGAACGCGAATGGCGACTGTGTCGCAAGCATTGCGGAGGAATCCCGCATACCGGCTCTTGGCACGGCAACCGTGAATGCGTCTGTTCTCGTGGCTGATCCGGATTTATGGTCTACCCAAACGCCTAACTTATATACCTTGGAAAACAGGCTTATTGTAAATGGCGGATGTGTTGAAACGGAACTTATTCCCTTTGGATTTCGCGATATACAATGGACGGATCACGGCATGTTTATCAACGGCAAGCTTACCCCGGTGAGGGGAATCTGCTGTCATCAGGATCATGCGGGAGTAGGCGCGGCCGTCACTCAGTCCCTCACGCGCTACCGCGTCGCCCGGTTGAAGGAAATGGGATGCAATGCTTATCGCTGCGCCCATCATTGTCCGTCGAGATATTTATTACAGGTTTGCGATGAGATGGGTATGCTGGTAATGGCGGAAAACCGGCATTATCGCGTATCTGATGAGGTTATGAAACAGTTGGACGCATTGACGCTTTTGTGTCGCAACCATCCCAGCGTGTTCCTCTACAGCCTGTTTAACGAGGAACCGTGGCAGGCGGAATCCCGTGGCAGACGAATGGCTGAGCGAATGCTTGGCCGGATTCGCATTAATGACGATTCCAGGGCGATAACCGCGGCTATGAACGGCGGCGTACTGACGAAGGAAAACGCCTCCGACGTGCTCGATGTGGCGGGAATGAATTACTATATCGACGACTATATGACCTATGCCGCGAGACGTCCCGGCCATCCGATGCTTGGCACGGAAAATGGCCCTCTTTATGCAACCAGAGGAATCTACCATTCAGACCCGCAGACGCAGGTATACGATAGCTATGGCCTTAATACGGCTCCTTTCGGGCAGAAACTTCAGCAAACAATGGAGGCTGTAGAGGCGGCGCCGCATGTGGCGGGATTATTCGTTTGGGGTGGCTTTGATTATCGCGGCGAACCTCAACCTTTTGAATGGCCCAGCGTGTTCTCGCATTGGGGATTGACTGATAACTGTGGGTTTAAAAAGGATACGTTTTATATGCTCAAGAGTTATTACAGCGACGCGGATAAGCCGATGCTGCATCTGCTTCCGCATTGGAACTGGAATCCGGGAGAAACGGTGCGCGTGTGTGCAATGACTAACTGCGACACTGTAAGGTTGTACTTGAACGACAGGCCATTTGAGGGCGAAAAAAAGGTCGTTCGCAACCGCGTAGAGTGGCAAGTTCCCTATGAGCCGGGAACCATACGCGCACAAGGCGCAAAAGGGGAACAGATGATTGAAGACGAGGTTCGTACCGCTGGGATACCGTCCGTGATAGAGGTATCTGACGCGGCGCCTGAAAAAGATTTCGATTCCGCTATCATTAATGTTTGTCTGCTTGACGATAAGGGAGTTCCGGTTCCGGGTCGTAATACGGATCGCGAAATCCGGTTCCAAGTGATGCGCGGAGAACTGATCGGCTCCGGCAATGGTGATCCTAACGGCATTCAGCCCGACATCACCGATCATATATCTACTTTCTGCGGTCGTTGTCAAGCGATCATTCGCCCTGACGCGGAGGGAAGAGTAAACGTGAACGTACTGTGCGAAGGGCTTCCGCGCGTTAGTTATATGCGCGGCGACTGACTGCCGAAAATCCATTGTCCCGTCTTTACTTGTCCCTGAACATCCGCACTTTAGTAACTAATATATGTTGAGGGTGACAAAAGCCCATTTTCTCCTCTGCGCCACGATATATGGTGCCAATTACAGATTGGCAGCGCCATATGCAGTGGCTTAGTTCAAAGAAATGGGCTTTTGGCATCCGAATCATATATACATCGTAAGCGCTCATTCAAATAACGGCATTGACCATGCGACCCATACCATGGGATAATATCTGCGTGTAGGTGATCGGCTCAAGATTGCAATGCTGAAGTTGGTAGAAGTTCGTAGAAATTGACCCAACTGAAGTCCGTTAT
>JAUNBY010000002.1:10193-30138 GCA_030526935.1 Clostridia bacterium | reverse complement strand
AATCGATAGACATGTCCGTGGCGTTCAGGGCGTCCCGCTACGGCAAGGGCGACGACTATATAAACTGCCCCATGGACGAGAAGCAGTACGACGCCTTTTACGAAGCTTTATTGTCCGCCGAGGTCGCCCAGCCGCACGACTTTGAAAAAAGCCTAGTCTTCGAGGGATGCCTTGCGGTTGAGATACTCGCCTCGCGCGGAAGGCAGACTCTCGCCTTCGGGCCTATGAAACCCATAGGGCTGGAGGACCCCAGAACCGGAAAGATGCCCTACGCCGTCGTTCAACTGCGCCAGGACGACATGGCGGGAACCCTTTACAACATGGTCGGCTTCCAGACCCGCCTTAAATGGGGCGAACAAAAGCGCGTGTTCTCGATGATACCGGGACTTGAAAACGCGCGATTCGAGAGATATGGCGTCATGCACCGCAATACCTACATCAACAGCCCCGAACTTCTCGATTTGAATTACTCGCTCAAGGGCGACAGATTTCTTCGCTTCGCGGGGCAGTTGAGCGGCGTGGAGGGATATATGGAATCCGCCTGCTCGGGCCTGGTCGCGGGAATAGGCATGGCGATGGCCCTCAGCGGAAAGCCGGAAATTGAATTCGGACAAAGGACGATCATCGGCGCGCTTGAAAGATACGTGAGGACGAAAAATGCCAATTTCCAGCCGATGAACGCGAATTTCGGACTGCTGTCCCCATTAAACGAGAGAATCAGGTCAAAGCAGGGCCGTTATGAAAAGCTCGCCGCAAGGTCGCTTGGCGAGATAGACGACGCTATAAAGCGTATGGAGGAATTGATATGATCAGGGGAACTACGATATGCGCGGTTCGCAGAAACGGCGAATGCGCCGTCGCCGGAGACGGTCAGGTGACGCTCGGCGAGAAGACGATAATGAAGATGAACGCCCGGAAGGTTCGCCGCATATACGACGGAAAGGTCGTCGTAGGCTTCGCGGGGTCTGTCGCCGACGCGTTCGCGCTGTGCGAAAAGTTCGAGGACAAGCTCAAGCAGTTCGCGGGCAACCTGCAAAGGGCGGCTGTGGAACTGGCGCAGGACTGGCGCATGGACAAGGCCATGAGAAAACTCGAGGCGATGCTCATTTGCGCGGACAAGGAAAATCTGCTCCTGGTATCAGGCTCGGGCGAGGTCATAGAGCCTGACGACGGCGTCCTGGCGGTTGGCTCCGGCGGGAATTACGCCCTCGCCGCCGCCAGAGCGCTTATGGAGAATACCGATCTTACCGCTGAGCGGATAGCCGAAAAGTCGCTTAAAATAGCCAGCGGCATCTGCGTATATACAAACGGAAATATAATTGTTGAGAAGGTGTAACGCGATGAATACATTGACGCCAAGAGAGATAGTCACGGCGCTGGATCGCTATATAGTCGGACAGGACGACGCGAAAAAGGCCGTCGCGGTGGCGCTTAGAAACAGATACCGCCGCGCGCTTCTCCCCGACGACATAAGGGACGAGGTGACTCCAAAAAACATACTGATGGTCGGGCCTACGGGAGTCGGTAAAACCGAAATAGCCCGGCGTCTGGCGAAGCTGGTCGACGCGCCCTTCGTCAAGGTCGAAGCCACCAAGTTCACCGAGGTTGGCTACGTCGGCCGCGACGTAGATTCTATAGTCAGGGATTTAATCGAGGCCGCGATAAGGCTTGTAAAAGAGAAGCACATAGATCTCGTCAGGGAAAAAGCCGCGCGTTCAGCCGAGGAAAAGCTGGTCGATCTTATAGTAAAGCCCGTAAAAAAGGTCGCCAATCCCATCGACATACTCTTGGGCAACAAGCCCAAGGAACCCGAAATGACGCCCGAGGAGAGGTCTATGCAGCTGACCAGGCGCGATCAGGTCAGAACCGCTTTGAGGCGGGGCGAGCTTGAGCATACGCTTGTCGATATAGAAGTCGAGCAGTCCATGCCCAAAAGCGAGATACCCGGAACCGACGTCAATATAAACGACATGCTCGGCTCCTTCATGCCCAAGAGGACGAAACTGCGAAAGGTAGAGGTAAGGGAAGCCCGCCGCATACTCACAGGCGAAGAAGAACAGAACATGATAGATATGGACGCGGTATACTCCGAAGCCATAGAAACCGCCGAGCAGGACGGCATAGTCTTCATAGACGAAATAGACAAGATCGCCGGCAAAGCCTCGGGACACGGGCCGGACGTTTCAAGAGAGGGCGTTCAGCGCGATATATTGCCCATAATCGAAGGCTCCACCGTAACCACCAAATATGGATCGGTTAAGACCGACCACATGCTCTTTATCGCCGCGGGCGCCTTCCACGTAAGCAAGGTCTCCGATCTTATCCCGGAATTGCAGGGGCGCTTCCCCGTGAGGGTCGAACTGAAACCTCTCTCCCTCGAGGACTATAAGACCATACTCACGAAGCCCGAGAACGCGCTTATAAGGCAATATCAGGCGCTTTTGCAGGTTGACAGCGTGAGTTTGACATTCGACGATTCCGCCCTGCGCGCCATCGCCGAATACGCGTTCTTAGCCAACGAAAACGATGAAAACATAGGCGCGAGGCGCTTGCATACGGTGCTCGAATCTATACTCTCCGACATAGCCTTCAACGCCGGCGGCGGAGATTGCCCGCGGATAGAATTGAACATCACCGACGAATACGTCAAAAAGCAGCTCGAGGACGGCTATAAGGAAAAGGATCTTAAGAAGTATATACTGTAAGATATAATTGAGGAGGGCCTGCCCCGCTTGAATATGTACAAACCGCTCATCGTTCAAAGCGATATGACGCTTCTCCTTGAGACGGACAATGAATCCTACGAATCGGCGCGCGATGATATATCGTCCTTTGCGGAAATGGTGAAGTCCCCGGAATACATGCATACCTACAGGATCACGCCGCTATCCCTCTGGAACGCCGCCAGCGCCGGAATTACCGTCGATAATGTGCTGGAGATTCTCGATAAGTACAGCAAGTATCCCGTTTCACAAACGGTTGTCGCGCGCGTTCGGCAAATCGTCGGGCGGTACGGCAAGGTAACCATAGTCAAAAGGGACGACGGGCTATACCTGCAAACCGGCGATGCCTTTATCATGGCGCAGCTTGCCACCGATCCCGGCGTATCGCGCTACTTCATCGAAGAACCGCGCGATAACGCCGTAAAGATAAGCCCCAATAACCGCGGACACATCAAGCAGGCTCTGATGGCGATACAGTTTCCTCCCGAGGATCTGGCCGGTTACGGCGAAGGCGATAAGCTGGACATATCCCTCGAAACGAACGAAAGCTTTTTCCTGCGGGATTATCAGTCCGCGGCGGTCGGGGCGTTTTACGCGGGAGGCAAGGGAGGACACGGCGTCATAGTCCTCCCCTGCGGAGCCGGAAAGACGGTTATAGGCATGGCGGTAATGGCGCGCCTTAATACCGAAACGCTTATACTCACCACGTCCATAACCGCCGTCAGGCAATGGATAAATGAGCTTTTGACCAAAACCAGCCTTACGCCTGATCAAATCGGGGAATACAGCGGCGAAAAGAAGGAAATTCGTTGCGTTACCGTCACAACCTATCAGATAATAAGCGCCAAAGACCGCGACGATGTGCAAAAGCATTTTGAACTGTTCGTCAGGCGCAACTGGGGATTCATCGTTTACGACGAGGTTCATACTCTTCCGGCTCCCGTGTTTCGCGTAACGGCTGAGCTTCAGGCCAAAAGGAGACTTGGGCTTACCGCCACGCTCGTTCGCGAAGACGGCCGCGAGGGCGACGTGTTCGCCCTTATAGGCCCTAAGAGGTATGATTTGGGCTGGAAAGTGCTTGAATCTCACGGATGGATCGCCAAGGCGGAGTGCTTCGAGTTGAGGGTCTCGATGCCTGATGAACTCATGATGCCTTACGCCGTCGCCGATAAGCGCGATAAATTCCGCATCGCGGCGGAAAACCCTAACAAACTGCGCATCATCAGGCAGCTTATGGACAGGCACCCGAACGCGCATATACTGATAATCGGCGTGTACATTGACCAGTTGGAATGGCTTGCCGGAGAACTGAACGCCCCGCTGTTGACCGGAAAAACCAGAAACAAGGAACGCGAGGCGCTTTACGACGCGTTTCGCAAAGGCGAGATTAGGGCGCTGGTCGTATCCAAGGTCGCAAATTTCGCCATAGATCTGCCCGACGCCAACGTTGCTATCGAAGTAAGCGGGAGCTTCGGCTCGCGACAGGAAGAGGCTCAAAGGCTCGGCAGGATACTGCGCCCCAAAAAGGGCGAAAACACCGCGTATTTTTATATGATCGTTTCTGCCGAAACGCGCGAGGAGGAATTCTCCGCGCACAGGCAGCTTTTCCTGATAGAGCAGGGCTATCCATATAAAATCATCGATTGCGAGGCGGAGTGACAATGTATACCAAAGAGCAGATAGGGCAGTGGCTTTCAGATAATTGCACGCTTACGCCAGCGAGCAGATGCGCTAAAAACACGGGGCTTAACGATATACATAAAATCATCTTTAACCACAAAAACAGCATAACGAAAGCTAAAGCCGTTCGCGACCTGGCCAGGTTTTATTCCGATAAGAACAATATCATAGACCTGTGGGAAGGATCGAAGCCCGGTATAATCCCCGGGAGCGGCCTGCGAGAAGAGGAAAAAGCCTTTATTAGCGCCATGGTGCGCCTGGGCGGTAAGGAATCATTACTCTTGTCTAAAAGCATCGCGGACGAATACGGGATTGTGTATGCGCGCGAGAAGGCAAACCGATGGGACAGCGACAATCCGTTTAGCGGCTATGGTTACCATCTCGCTTTTTTACATGTGATTCTTAAGCATCATCCCAGCACGAAGCTTCCAGTGTTCTTTCCCGGCGGCAGGATTATGCCTCCGTTTGTACTGGAGGTTCTGGAGCCAATCATTCCGAGATTGGAGTTCAAGGGGCGCGACTATGCGCCCGGCTCTGACGAAAGGGTCATTTCCCGCGAAAACAGAATCGTGGACTTCACGTCTATAGTGAGGTTTTTTACAAGCGAAGAGGCTAAAGTAAAAAGCGGCACCTGTGATATTACCAAGGCAAAACTGGCTAAGCTAGCCTCCCAGCTTGGAGTTGACGAAATATGCGACGTGGGAGGTAAGTTCTCAACCCCCAAACAAGCCACGAGAATCAACGACTTTAAAGTAACGCTCCCGCTGTTTTTACTGAGCATGAACGCGGGGATTCTCGAAGCCGATAGCAACAACAGGATATGTCCCGGTAAAAACGCGTCGCTTACTTTTTCACTCGAACCTCATATGCTGGCGCGAAGGCTGTTCGACGACTACATTTCCAGCAGGTCGATATGCGAAACGCACTACCTGACGCATATCATGATACGCTGCGGCGATAAGTATGTGAATTGGCCGCAATGCCGAAAACCCATTATCGACATGTTGAAAAACTGTCCGGTCGATAAATGGATTGACTTTGAGGATTTCAGAAAGCACATGTTACTCTATTCGGAAGATTTTTTCAGAGACGTATTGGATGACACGGTTTACCTTCAGGGAGTCAATTCGGTCGACTACTACGGCTCATACAACCCTGACTGGGATGAATGCGACGTTCAGATCATCCGCCTGGTGCTGTCGTTTATGGGCGCTTTGGGTATGCTCGATATAGCTTACAGAGAAGACGTGACGCGTTTTGAGTTGGTTCGGGATGATCGCTGCATAGGCATAGGGGGATTCAGAATCACTCCGCTTGGCGCGTGGATATTGGGCCTTGCCGACGACTATGACGCGAAAAGCCCGGTAGTCTCGTCCGATGAAGGCGGTTTGTTGGTGCAACCGGATTACACCATAGTGCTGAGCGGAATGCAAACCCGCATCGTACACGAGCCATTTTTGAGCGGCTTTTTGACAAAGGTCTCCAACGATCAGAATATCGCCATGTATAAAATCGATTTTAACTCGATCATTCGAGCGTACAACAAGCTGGATCGTATAGAGCCAATGCGGATAATGTCATATTTGCGAGAGGCAAGCTCTCGCGAACTGCCGGAAAACGTAGTGCGTTCATTTAACGACTGGCAGGCGAAGGTAGGGCGGGTGAAAATACGCACGGTGACGCTTCTCGAAACCGACAACGAACTGTTGTTGCAGGAGCTTATCCACGCCAGAGGCATGGATAAGTATATCGCAAGCGAAATACAGTACGCCGCCGAGATAAAATCGCAGCAGGATTGCTCAGGCGTAAAAAAGATCGCCGAGAATAACGGCTGGCTCGTCATCAGGGACAATTGACAAACGGCATATCCTTGAGGCGCGCATCTTACGTCCCTCCCCGTCATATATTCGCATTGACGAGGAGGGATAGTCATGCAAAGCGAAAACGGCGGGTTGAAGATCCACACGAAAATTATACCCGAGATGAATACCGAGGTCGAGAAAAAGCGTGTCTTTCCCAATATACATCTGAAAATGCCTGAAATCGCGCTTCCCGCGTTCGAGTTCAAACGGGCGCGAAATAAAATGAGGTCGTCTGCAATCTCCCGCAAGGGGCGTTCGAGACCGGTCAACAGATCCGCCGGACGCTCGCGCGTTGCGAGGCGGCGCACTCCCGCTCAGAGGCTTCTGAGAAATACCACCATAGCCTGTACGCTCGTTATGTGCGTCATGGCGCTCGCCAGCATAGACGCGCCGTGGTCGAGGCAGGCTGTTCAGGCGGTGTCCAACGCCGTTACCATGACGATGAATCTCGACGATACGCTCGGACGGCTCAATTTCGTCCGGGATTGGATGCCCGACGCCGCGCAGGTGTTTTGGAACATGGGCGCGGAAAACGCCATGGCGAGGCCCGTGAGCGGAGCCTTGACCCACGCCTACGACGACGGACAACCGTGGCTCGAATATCAAACCGCGTCGGAGCAGCCGGTATACGCGGCTATCGACGGAACCGTAGCCGCGATAATGGAAAACTCAAACGGCGAATGGACGCTGATGTTAGACCACGACGACGGCGAACAGACCATATACGCCTATCTCGGAAAGGCCATAGTATCGACCGGGCAATCAGTCGTAAAGGGCGCGCAGATAGGCATAACCGCAAATTCCGAACAGTCCCGGCTCTATTTTGAAATGCGCAAAAACTCCGAGCCTGTTGATCCAACGTCGCGCATGGGCGGCGCATGATTGACTTTTCCATAAAGGGAACGCGCGTGAGGATTCACGGCTCCATTCTCGTAATGATGGCCGTCACGTCGCTCGTTTCCGGGGGCGTTCCCGTCATGGCTATGATGGCTTCGGTCGCGTTTCACGAGGCGGGACACGCGCTCGCGGCGAAGCTGTCGGGCGCGAGAATATCTGAAATAGAGCTTATGCCGTTTGGCGCGGCGGCGCGTATAGACGATATGCACAATCTGAAGCCGGGAAAGGCGGTCGCGGTGGCTCTGGCGGGGCCTGTGGCAAGCGCCCTCATGTGCGCGGCCTTTTATTATGGAACTACGCCTTTGACGCGCTTGTTTTATCGGATAAACCTGACTATCGCCGCTTTCAATATGCTCCCCGCCCTGCCGCTGGACGGCGGCAGGGTCATGTGCCGGATACTGGGCTTGAAATTCGGGGCAAAACAGGCGACGGGAATAGGCGTAGCCACAGGCCGCGCGGTCGCCATATCGATGCTCCTCATCACGGCGGCGGGCGCGGCGGTCACGGGAAGAATAAACCTCACCTACGCTATGTCGGCGGCATACATGCTCATGTCTCATAAGCGAGAGAGACTGGCGGCGGGAAACGGCGCGCTTTTGAGTTTGCTCGACAGGGAAGCGTGGCTCAAAAAGGAAGGAACTATGCCCGTAAGGTGGCTGGCCGCCCGCGAGGATACGCCGCTGACGGCGCTTTTGCCGGATCTGAAGCCAGGCTGCGTACACAGAGTCGCGGTCTACGACGATGATATGAAGCTGTCCGGCATAGTCGAGGAAAATATGATACTCAAAACCGCGCTCGACGACAAGCCGACGTGTGTAGGCGATATGCTTGCCGGTTACGGCGCGCGTGAATAGCGCGAATGGTAACAGCCAACCCGCTCAGACGCTAAAAGTTTATCCTTGCGCGGCTTGACAATCAATATTACTGATGCTATCTTTATAGCGGATGACGAAAGAATACTATTTTGGAGGCGCGCAATGAGTGAAAATATACGTGCGGTCGCGATGAGAATCGTAGATTTGAGGGACATATGCGGCTTGAGCGCCGAACAGGTCGCCGAGAGGTCGGGCATACCGCTCGACGAGTATGAGGCCTACGAAAAGGGCGAAAAGGACTTTTCATTCAGCCATCTTTTCAATATCGCTTCGACCCTTGGCGTAGATATTTCCGACCTGCTCACCGGCGAAAGTCCCAAGCTCAAGGGCTATATACTTACCCGCAGCGGCAAGGGACTCGCGTTTGACAGGCGCAAGGCCTACCACTACCAGCATCTGGCGTACAACTTCCGCGACAAAAAGGCGGAGCCGTTCGTCGTCACCGTCGAGTACGACGGTATATTCGATGGCAAGACCGCTCACTCGCACGAGGGGCAGGAGTTCGACTATGTCCTCGAAGGGCACATGAAGATAGTCCTGGGCGGAAACGAATTGTACTTAGGCCCCGGAGACTCGCTATATTACGACTCGGCGATACCCCACGCGATGTACGCTCTGGAAGCCGACGCGAGGTTCATCGCGGTAGTCATTAAATAATGCGAGCGGATAAAATAATCAACTAATGTATGTCGGGGAGTATTTAAAATGCAACTGTACAAAGAATACCTTGATATGTGGGACTTTGGCTCCTATGAGGACTATCTTAAAAACTTTCGCATAATCGCGCCGGAGCATTTCAACTTTGCCTTCGACGTATTGGACAGGCTCGCCTCCGAGACGCCCGACGCAAGGGCGCTCGAGTGGTGCAATCCCGAGGGCGAACAGGCGAGTTTCACATTCAGCGATATAAGCCGCCTCTCAAATAAAGCGGCCAATATGTTCAAAGCCAACGGCATCGGAAAAAACGACGCCGTGATGCTCGTGCTCAAGCGCCATCACGAATTTTGGCCCTGCATAATGGCGCTTCACAAAATCGGCGCCATAGCCGTACCCGCGACCCATCTTCTTACCGCCAAGGACATCGTCTATCGTTGCGACGCGGCCGATATAAAGATGATAGTCGGCACGATGGAAGCAAGCTTCGCCGAACAGTGCGATATCGCCGCGGCTAAGTGTAAATACGCGCCTGCCTTGGTAAGCGTCCGGGGACGCCGGAGCGGCTGGTTGAATTACGACGAGGAAATCGCCAAATACTCCGATCAGTTTACGCGCGAATTGCCCTATAACGACAACGACGACACTCAGCTGCTCTACTTTACCTCCGGCACCACTGGCATGCCCAAGATGGTCATGCACGATTGCCTTTTCCCTCTCGGACATATACAGACGGCGGTCTACTGGCACGGCTGTATCGACGGGGGACTGCACCTCACCGTATCCGAGACGGGCTGGGCCAAATCCGTGTGGGGAAAGCTCTACGGACAATGGCTCGCGGGAAGCGCGGTTATGGCGTATGACTTTGAAAAATTCATACCCGACGACCTTTTGAGGATCATCGCCGAAAAGGGCGTGACGACTTTCTGCGCCCCGCCCACCGTATACAGGTTCTTCATACAGCAGGATCTTTCAAAATACGACTTCAGAAAGCTCACCAAATGTACCACCGCCGGCGAGCCGCTCAATCCCGAAGTGTTTAACAAGTGGAAGGAAATGACCGGGTTCGAACTTCGCGAGATATTCGGACAGACCGAATTGTGCGTAACCCTCGGAACCTTCCCCTGGATGAAGATATGCCCCGGTTCCATGGGCAAGCCCTCGCCTCAGTTCGACGTTGATATAATCGACGAGGACGGCAATTCCTGCCAGCCCGGCGTCGTGGGCGAGATAGTCGTAAAAACACGCCGCAACAAGCCCATAGGAATGTTCAAGGGCTATTTCAAAGACCCTGAAATGACTAAGGGCGTTTGGAACGACGGCGTTTATCACACGCTCGACCTCGCGTGGCGCGACGAGTGGGGATACTACTGGTATGTAAGCCGCGCCGACGACGTTATCAAGTCATCGGGATACCGCATAGGCCCCTTCGAGGTGGAAAGCGCGCTCATGGAGCATCCCGCCGTGGTTGAGACCGCCATAACCGCCGTACCCGATCCCGTGCGCGGACAGGTCGTAAAGGCGACGATAGTGCTGGCGCAGGGTTATGAGCCGTCCGACGCGCTTAAAAAGGAGCTGCAAAACCACGTTAAGCAGACGACCGCGCCATACAAATATCCACGAATAATAGAATTCGTCGATGAATTGCCAAAAACAATTTCTGGAAAGATACGCAGAGTTGAACTAAGACAGCGCGATTTACGTCAAAGTGATAATTAGGGTCGACGAGATATGTAACAATAACCAATTTAGGCTTCGTTGACAAGTTCGCGCTAAGCGTGTATAATATACATGTTGCGTTGACGATAAAAGGTGGAGGGATACGGATGAAAAGGATTATATATCTTATACTCATATTGGCGCTGACTGTGCCGCTCGCGGGATGCGGTTCCAGTGACGACGCGGTCGCGCCGGCGCAGGAGGATGCGCAGTCCGCTTCCCCTTCGCCCGCGGCGCTGACGCTTACGCTGGACGACGACGATACGTGGGACGGGACGCTCGACGGCGAAACGCTTCCCGACGAGGACAATGTATTCGACGACGGATTTGACGACGAACCTGAATCCACGCCCATCGTCGAAGCGACGCCTACGCCCGCGCCCACGCCGCTCATGTCAACGGAGATAGCCATAGGGGATTATGAACTCGTCGATTATACCGACGAGGCGATGGGCATATCGTTGAAGGTTCCGTCTCATTGGACGGTCGAAACTACTTCTACCACGCTGAGCTTCACGGAACCTGTTACCGGCGATAAAATACCCATGCGGCTCGCGCTTACGATTAAGAACTACACCGAGGACAGCCTCACGACCGCGCAGCAGAAAAAGGAGTTCAATTCCTACGTCAAGGTCATCAAGGACAGCTACGATAAGTTCAAAAGCGGAAAACTGTCCAACAAGATGCTGTTTATGAACCGCGCGTCGCTGTCGGGAACTTACACCGCCAAATCCGGCTCCAGCACTATAAAGGGCTATATCACCATGTGCGCGGTTCCGAGGACCAAGCAGATCGTGGCGCTTCACTATTCCGCTACTCAGAAGAAGTATAAGAACAGCAAGTCAATTTTCAGGCAGATGCTCTATTCTGTAGCGGCCGTGGGAGTGTCGGTGACGGAATAACGCAAAGTATAATGAAGCCTGAATCCTTAAGCGTGGTACGCGCGAGGATTCAGGCTCTTTTTATACGCCGGATATTATAAATCATGCTATTAACTTCGTGAGTATATCTATAAGCGCGCGCTTGCCCTCCCCTGTCACCGCCGCGCCCACGCATCCGGGGCATCCGTCGCGGCACTTGCAGCGCTTTATCGAGTCGAGCGCCTCCCTAAACAGCGTCAAATCCATTTCATATACCTTATCGGACAGCCCCAGTCCACCGGGGACGGCGTCGTTGAGGTATATAGTGGGCTTTCTCGTGAACGGGTCGCGGGAGTGGTAGCTCACGTGAATGTCGCCCGGGGCGCACATCAGGTATACGGGGGCTATATGCCTTATGGCATAGCCAAGTCCCACCATGGCGCTTTGAAATTCGTCGCGCCCGTATTCTTCCTCCATGCCCTCCGGAAGCGTCCACCAGCAGGCGCTCGTGTGCATCTCGACCTCGGGAAGCGTCACCTGTCCCCAGCCGAGATTCTCCTGCGTGTCGAGCTTCATCTTTTTAAAGAGCGTCGTCATAGTGCTCACGAGCACGTCTCCCCTGTGCTTGACCATGCCGCCCATGGGCTTTTCCTCGCTGTCGTAGAGCACCTTCAAATTCATCACCAGATTGGCGTCGGTATAATAGTCCACGTCTACCGCCCTGACATACGCCTTTTTGCCGTCGAAGTCGAGCTTTTCGACCTGATACTGTTTACCCTCGCTCATATAAATCGCGTTTTCATGCAAGAGCATAGGCACGGTGAACCTGTCCATCTCCCCTATCACCCTGTGCCTGTCCGCGCGGCTTATGTCGATTATTACGAAGTTCTGGTCTATGGCCGAGCGCAAATTTATTCCCGCCTGCGGGAATTCCTCCGCCATCCAGTAAAACCGACCGTCCACCCGCCTTAATATATTCTCCTCGGTGAGATATTCCAGAAGCTCGCCCGTCGATTCATTTCCGGCAAAGCTCTCGCCCGCGTCGAAGGGCAATTCATACGCGGCGCATTTGAGGTGATTGAGCAGTATATAGAGGTTATCCGCGTTTATGTAGGCCCTTTCTGGGGATCGGTCGAACAGAAAATCGCCGTGAGCCATTATGTACTGATCGAGCGGGGCAGAAGAACCCACAATGATTATAAGCGAGCGGGAATTGCGCCTCCCCGCGCGCCCCGCCTGCTGCCAGGTGCTGGCGATGGTTCCGGGATAGCCGCAGATTACGCAAGCCTCGAGCTGGCCTATGTCAATGCCTAGTTCCAGCGCGTTCGTCGATACCACGCAATCCACCTCGCCGCGCCTGAGCGAACGTTCTATATCGCGCCTCTGAGAGGGGAGATACCCGCCGCGATAGCCCCGCACCCGCCCGGCCTCGCCCAGCGGGTCCTTCACGATATCCTTAAGCCTCCTTACGAGCACCTCTACCTGAACCCGCGAACGCGAGAAGACTATGGTTTGAATGCCGTTTTTGATGAGCTTTCGCGTTATATCAAACGTATGATCCACGCAATTCGCGCGTATTCCCAATTGCCTGTTTACCACCGGGGGATTGTACAGTATCACATGCCTTTCCCCCGCCGCGGCGCCGTTTTCATCGACGAGGGACATTTCCTCGCCCGTAAGCGCCCGGGCAAGCTGTCCGGGGTTGGCTATGGTCGCCGAGCAGCATATAAACCGGGGGTTAGAGCCGTAAAACGCGCATATCCTCTTAAGGCGGCGTATGACGTTGGCGAGATTGGAGCCGAATACGCCTCTATAGGCGTGTATCTCGTCGATTACGACGTATTTCAGATTCTCGAAAAGCTTGACCCACTTTGTGTGATGCGGAAGTATCCCCGCGTGAAGCATATCGGGATTTGTCACGACCACATGCCCCGCCTGTCTTATGGCGGTTCGGGCGGCGGACGGGGTATCTCCGTCGTAGGTGAACGCCTTTATATCCTCGCCTATGGATTCGACCATCGAATAAAGCTCCGACACCTGATCGCTCGACAGCGCCTTGGTGGGAAACAGATAGATCGCCCGCGACGACGGATCGGAGAGTATCTGATTTAGCACTGGTATATTGTAACAAAGCGTCTTCCCCGAAGCGGTAGGCGTTACGACCACGACGTTTTTCCCTTCCCACGCGAGGTCTACGGCCTTTCTCTGGTGTATATACAATTTAGTTACGCCGCGCTTTTGAAGGGCGAGGGCGACCCTTTTGTCGAGGTATTCGGGAAAATCGGCGTAACGCGCCTCCCGCGCCGGCAAATCGCGCCAGCACTCGACGTTCACCATGAAATTCTCGTCCCTTTTCAGCGACTGTACAAACTGCGCAAGGTTCATTATGCCTCCAAATCGTATATGACCGTCTCGCTCGACTCGAGCGACTTCTTAACGTCTATCAGCCTCTGGTTTTTAGAGCCGCGAAAGCGCAGTTCAAGCGTCCTTTCAGCCATTATGAACGGCCCGTCCACAAGCACGTCGCACATTTCCAAAAGTCCCCGGCAGTCGCCCCTGTCGAGCAATTCCTCAAACGTATATCCAGAATAGGCCCAAACGTTAAGCCCGAGGGCTTTGGCGCCGCCGGCAAGCGTCTCGCAGGCAATCGGCTGTTCAAAGGGATCGCCGCCCGTTAGCGTCAACCCGTCGAGCAATATATTATCCCTCATTTTTTTGATGATATCGTCGGTATCCGCGTCGTAGCCGCCCACGAAGTCGTGAGTCTGCGGGTTGTGGCATCCGGGGCAATTCAGCCTGCAACCCTGACAGAATACCGCGAAGCGAAATCCCGGGCCGTCGACGATGGATTCGTCGACGACCCCTGCTATTCTGATTTTCATAGGCTATGCTTTACCCGGTCGGCTTCCTCGGCGCGCTTGGCGTTGTTGAACCGGTCGAGCGTTCCGACGAGATAGCCTGTTATGCGGCGTATCCTGTCGAATTTAACGTCGCCCTCCTCGCGCCCGCAATTGGGGCAGGTATCCCCTATTATTCCGTTATAGCCGCATACGGGATCGCGGTCTACCGGATGGTTTATGGAGCCGTAGCCTATGCCCGCTTCCTTCATAACCCTTACTATCTTCTCGAACGCCTCTATATTCTGCGCCGTATCCCCGTCAAGCTCCACGTAGGATATATGACCCGCGTTCGTAAGCTCGTGATAGGGCGCTTCTATCTGTATCTTCTTTACCGCGCCAATTTTGTAGTACACGGGGACATGGAAGCTGTTGGTATAGTATTCGCGATCCGTTATTCCGGGGATGGAGCCGAACTTTTCCCTGTCAAGCCTCACAAAGCGGCCCGAAAGCCCCTCGGCGGGCGTCGCCAGAAGCGTGAAGTTGAGTCCCGTCCTCTTGCATTCCTCGTCGACCCTCGCGCGCATATGGGCGACTATCTCAAGGCCCAGATTCTGCGCGTGCTGGCTTTCGCCGTGGTGCTCGCCTATGAGCGCCACCAGCGCCTCGGCCAGACCTATGAAGCCCATGGACAGCGTTCCGTGCTTTATCACCTCGCGAACCTCGTCCTCCCAGTCGAGCTTTTCGCTGTCGAGCCACACTCCCTGTCCCATCAGGAAGGGGAAGTTCTTGACCTTCTTTCTGGCCTGTATCTCGAAGCGCTCCTTAAGCTGGTCTATGACCATGTCCATGACCCTGTCGAGTTCCTGGAAGAACCAGTCTATGTTGCGGTTTGAGTTTATGGCTATGCGCGGCAGGTTTATGGAGGTGAACGAGAGATTTCCGCGCTGGTTGCTTATCTCCCTGTCCTTGTCGTAGACATTTCCTATGACCCTCGTGCGGCAGCCCATGTAGGCGATTTCCGTCTCGGGGTGGCCGGGCTTGTAGTATTTGAGGTTGAAAGGCGCGTCCTGGAATGAGAAATTCGGGAAAAGGCGCTTGGCCGAAACCCGGCAGGCGAGCCTGAAAAGGTCGTAGTTGGGGTCTTCGGGGTTGTAGCTGATTCCCTCCTTGACGCGGAATATCTGTATCGGGAATATGGGCGTCTCTCCGCCTCCGAGGCCGCATTCGGTCGCCAGAAGCACGTTTCTTATGACGAGCCTGCCTTCGGGGGAAGTGTCCATTCCGTAGTTTATCGACGAGAAAGGCACCTGCGCGCCCGCGCGGGAATTCATGGTGTTGAGGTTGTGAACAAGAGCCTCCATCGCCTGGAACGTCGCGCGGTCGGTCTCCTTGAGCGCCTTCTCGTGCGCGAAGCATGATACCCGCTTTATCTCGGCTTCGGGCAATCCCTTTTCGGCTAATATGCGCGTCTGTTCGCGCTCGTAGTCCTCGTTTTGCTCCATAGTCGAGACGACGCCCTGTTTGGCGAGCTGTTCGGTGTACGCCGTCACGAACTCGCCCGCGTCGGTCAAATCGGTCGTCAGTTCCAAAGCCCTTATCATATTGTCCCTGTAGCGCTTGCGGAAGGTCTTTCGAACGCCAAGGGCCATGGAGTAATCGAAGTTTACGACGGACTGTCCGCCGTGCTGATCGTTTTGATTGGCCTGTATGGCTATGCAGGCGAGGGCCGCGTAGGAGATTATGTCGTTAGGCTCGCGAAGCACGCCATGCCCCGTCGAAAAGCCGTTGTTGAAAAGCTTTATAAGGTCTATCTGGCAGCAGGTGGTGGTGAGCGTCAGAAAGTCCATGTCGTGGATATGTATATCTCCCTCGGAATGGGCCTTTGCGTGCTCGGGCTTGAGGACGAACATGAGGTTGAACTGCTTGGCGCCCTCGGTTCCGTATTTGAGCATCACGCCCATGGCGGTATCGCCGTTTATATTGGCGTTTTCGCGCTTTATGTCGGAGTCCTTGGCGTCGGAGAACGTTATATCGTCGTATATCTTCATAAGGCGCGTGTTCATTTCACGCGCGCGGCTTCTCTCGGCGCGGTAAAGTATGTAGCTCTTGGCTGAACGGACGAAGCCGTTGGCGATGAGCACCTTTTCGACGACGTCCTGTATCTGCTCGACGGTCGGAGTCTCTATAGACTCGTTGCGTTCGATCTCCTCGACCACCTGCCGGGTCAGCTCTATCGCGGTCTTCTCCGTCTTCGCGCTGTCGGTGGCTATAAACGCCTTCATTATCGCCTGGGTTATTTTACTCTCGTCAAACGGAACCTCGCGGCCGTCTCTTTTTATAATGCTCTCAATCATATAAAAACTCCCCCATTGCATCCCCTGATATATCGTCGCCCGAACAATTCGCTTAAATGCGCAAACACATTATATAGTGGTTGACAATGGCTGTCAACCACAAATTGTTGTAGTTTTTGTGTATGCAGGATTTATGTATCAAACGCCGTCAAAGCGCGCGCAAAGGCTTCTCCGGCATGAATACGAGGCCGTTTTTATCATTACGGCCTCGTTAAGAGCCATTTTTGTCAGTTTATACCAAAAGTATCTCGGCGTCTCCGGAGGTGTGGAGGAAGTCCTTTATGATCTCGCGGCAGCGCAGGTAGAGCTTTTCGCGGGCGTATTCGATGTCGTTTTTCTCGCGAAGGGCGAATTCGTAGGCCTGCCTTATCTCGGTGCCGACGTTTATCTTGGCGATTCCGGCCTTTATGCCCTTCATTATATAGTCGTTATCTATGCCGCTTCCGCCGTGCAGAACGAGGGGTATGCCCAGCGCCTTTTCAAGCTGTTCAATTCTTTCGACGTCGAGCTTGGCGGTGGGCTTTTTCTTGTCGAGCAAATTATCGGCTATGGCTCCGTGGACGCTTCCCACGGCGACTGAAAGCCAGTCGCAGCGGCTGTCGCGGATGAATCTGACCGCTTCCTCGACGGCGGTAAAGCCCATCTTCTTTTCGAATATCTCCTCGTAGGGTATGGACTGCTGGCTGGTCTCGTGTCCCATTACGGCTCCCAGTTCCGCCTCGACGGGTATTCCCGCCTCGTGCGCGACATGGGCGACCGCGTAGGTGGCTTCGACGTTTGCCTCAAAAGGCAGGCGCGAACCGTCTACCATGACCGACTGGAAGCCGGCGGCGATGGCTCTTTTTATATCGGAAAGATAATCGACCCGCTTATGATCCTCGTCGATTACCGGCACATGGTCAAGGTGCAAAAGCGTATGACCCGGCTTTGCGTATTTAAAATACTCATTGGCGACGCTTTCAATGCTCTCCGCCTCAAACTTGACCCACTCAAGGCGCGCGACCTGTATCATAGCCACCGAGTTTTCATCGGCCACGGCCTGGGCTACGGCTTTCACCATAGGCAAATGCGGTATGTTGAACGCGGGGACGACGTAGCCGTTTTCAAGGGCCTTTTTGACTATTTCTTTGGAATTCATCAGCATTACCTCCCGACAATCTCTTAGTCTACTATACCACTCGGGCGACCCCGGCAAAAGCACGAATGGATGAGCAATGGTTTAAAATATCCGTCATATTCTCGCCATTCATTTGTTGTATGATTTGCGGGAGGTGAAGGGTAATGAAAGGTTTTCTCTGGAAGTTGAGAAGCTCCATGCAGAGATTCATGACGGGCCGCCACGGATCGGATCAACTGTCCGTAGCGCTTTTGTGGTTTGCGGTAATCATAAACCTGATAGGCCTGTTTGTAAATACGGGCATATTGTCGCTTATATCGCTCGCGGCGCTCGTTTTTTCTACGTACAGAATGTTTTCGAAGAACAATCAGGCGCGCTATAAGGAAAACGCCTGGTTTTTAAAGACGTTTGGCAACATCCCCTCAAAAACCAAACAGCTTTTCGCAAGAATCAGGAACGCCCGCAAATTCGTATATTTCGACTGCCCTCAGTGCCACGCGAAGCTCAGGCTTCCGCGCGGAGTGGGAAACGTGACGGTCAAATGCGGCAAGTGCGGAAATTCCATACATAAGAAGGCATGATATGTTCGGGTATATATTAGTCAACAAGCAGACGCTGACGGAAGAGGAGACAAAGCGCTTTTCATCGTTTTACTGCGGGTTGTGCCGCGCGCTTGGCAGGCGCTTCGGGACGACGTGCAGGCTAGCGTTGTCCTTCGACATGACGTTTCTTGCGATACTTCTAACCTCCCTGTACGAGCCTGAAACCACCGCCTCGCAGGGCAGGTGCATAGTGCATCCCAATAAGCGCCGTTGCTTTCTCGATAATACCTTTATCGATTACGCTGCCGACATGACTATATTGCTCTCATATCACAAAGCCCTCGACGACTGGAACGACGAGCGCAGCATAGCGGCCAGAACCCGGGCCGGCATGCTCAAATCGCGATATTCCAACATGGCGGGTCTCTACCCAAGACAGATAGCCGCCATAGAAACGGGGCTTAAAAACCTTCGTGAGATAGAAAAGGCGCAGGACGCGTCAATCGACCCTCCCGCAAACGCCTTTGGCCAAATGCTCGGAGAGGTATTCGTATATAGAAAGGACGTCTGGTCGGATACTCTCAGGCAGATGGGAGAAGCTATAGGAAGATTCATATATTTAATGGACGCTTACGACGATGTGCTGGACGACAAAAGAAAAAAGAGTTATAATCCCCTCGTCGCCATATCGGATAAACCAGATTTTGAAGATAAGTGCTTTGAATACCTGACGCTTATGATAGGCGATGGAACGCTTGCTTTTGAAAAGCTTCCGCTTGTCGACGACATATCCATACTGAGGAATATACTCTATTCCGGCGTGTGGACGAAATATCAGGCTCTTAAGCGCGAGCGCGCCGGGAAGGAAGATAAACCAGATGCCAAATAATCCATACAAAGTTCTCGGCCTGAATGAAAACGCCACCGACGACGAGGTGAAGGCCGCGTATAAAAAACTCGCCAAGCAGTATCACCCGGATATAAACTCATCGCCCTACGCCGAGGCGCGCATGAAGGAGATAAACGAAGCCTACGATACCATAATAAAGGGCAAATACTCTCCGAACGGCCAGGCGTCCGGTCGCGGCGGCTATGCGGGTCATGGCGGGTACGGAGGATACGGAGGATACGGCGGCTTTGGCGGCTTCGGCGGCGGCTATGGCTCGGCAGGCGAAAGCTACTCGGAATCGAGCAAGATGACCGCCGTGCGCAATTATATAAACAGCGGTTATTACCGCGAAGCGCTCAACGTGCTCTCGTCCATACCCACTTCCGAGCGCACCGCGAGATGGCATTACTATTCCGCCGTCGCAAATTACGGCATAGGCAACCGCACTACGGCTCTCGAGGAAGCGCAGATAGCCGCCCAAATGGAACCCGACAACTTTGAATACAGGCGCTTTCTCGAACAGATACAGTATGGCTCCACGCAATATCAGCAGTTTGGACGAGGCTTCGCGATGCCCACCATGGACGTGGGCAAGATATGCATGGGCCTTTGCGCCGCGAGAATGTTCTGTACGTTCTGCGGATGTCCGTGCTAAACGCAGACTTTCGGACGCCGGGGTTTATTCAAATAAAACTTTAAAGCCGTCGCGCTTATATTACGCGGCGGCTTTGCCGTCTGAAGTGGCGTCATCTTCTTTGTAAGCCGGGAAGCCTGAAAAACATTATCGCGGCTAATACCATAAGCCCCGATAAGCCTATCAACCCCGTGGGATTAGAGCCTAATAGACCGCTTTTAAGGGAAAAGGAAAGATATACCGGAACCTCGCCTATCACGTTGAATACGCCGTGTATTATGGCGGGGTATAATACGTTT
>JAUNBY010000002.1:0-10093 GCA_030526935.1 Clostridia bacterium | reverse complement strand
AACCTCGCCTATCACGTTGAATACGCCGTGTATTATGGCGGGGTATAATACGTTTCCGCTCTTTATCATCACATAGCTCAGTATTATACCCATCACGACGCACACGAGCATCATCATCGCCATATTGCTCCATGGCGCCGCGGGGTTATCGAGCGAATAATTAAAACCGAAGTAGATAAGCGGCATATGTGCCATTCCCCACAGAAAACCGTTTAGTAAAACGGCTTTGCGCGCGCCGTAGCGTTCGATTTGCCTGGGCAGAAGATACTCCCTCCATCCGATTTCCTCTCCAAGCTCTAAAAGCTGAATGGGAATAAAGGCGGCCGAAACGAGTATCGTTACCGTCCAAAATAACGCGGGGTTGCTTATTTGCATCATTCCGCCTGAGCGCGCACCCGTAAGGGCGATTAGTTCACCATAGTTAAAATTTCCGCTGTACTCGCCGGGAAACGCCATGAAGTACGCAACCGCGCCAATAGCGACGAGTATTCCCGGCGCCAGCGCGCAAAACAGCCACATCCTGCCGTTTTTCCAAACCTTCAGGGAAATCTTCCATGGGGATTTATCCCTCGTTATAAACCGCGTCGCGACCGCCGCCAGCACGGGAAACGCGGTGAATCCTTTTTGAAGAAATTCGTATATCAGGTTGTCGCCGCCATCGTATAACAGCGCCGCGGCAAATAAAATATAGCACATGCCCAAAACGAGCGCGGTATATATAACGCGCCCGTTCGGCAGATGCCCGCTTTCAGTTTTGATCATCCGGCTAACCTACTATCTTTAACTCCCTGTCCAGCGAGTTTAATACCTCGCATCCGTCCGGAGTCACCGCCACGAGATCTTCAATTCTTACGCCAAACTTGCCCGCAAGGTATATGCCCGGCTCTATGGAGAAGACCATTCCGGGCTTAGTGACGGTATCGCAGACGCTGCTGCAATCCGGCGGCTCGTGGACGGAAAGCCCTATTCCGTGTCCCGTTCTGTGCAGGAAATACTTGCCGTATCCCGCGTCCTCTATGACCTTTCTGGCGGCTTTGTCTATGTCGCTCATTTTGATTCCCGGCCTCACGGCGGCCTTGCCAGCGGCGTTCGCGGCCTTGACTATATCGTAGACGCGCTTTTGCTCGTCGGTCGCGGATTTATAGAACACGGTTCTCGTCATGTCGCTCATCATATGGTCGAGATTGAGCCCCAGGTCGAATATCACGGCGTCTCCGGGCTTTAATGTCGTGGCGTCCGATATATGGTGAGGCTCCGCGCTCGTCTTTCCGAAGCATATGAGCGGCGCGAAGCCCGCGTCTATGGCGCCAAGCTCCTTTGCGCGGCTGGTGTATATCTGGCAGGCGTCGGACTCCTTCATGCCTTCGACCAGCGCCGAGGGCATCGACTCAACGACCTTGTCGTTCATCCTCGACGACAGGCGCATCTTTTCAAGCTCTTCCGCGTCCTTCATCATCCTCGCGTCGTCCACCGGCCTGGAGCCAACGACGGGCTTTACATCCGCGCGCTTTTCAAGGAGCCTTACGGTAAATCCGCTGGGCCAGAATTTGTCTATACCCAAACTTCCGGGTTTTACGTCGTTCGCGAGTATGGCGACGGGATCGTCTATATCGTCGAATTCCACGAGTTCGAAGCCGTCCTCCTGCCCGCCGAGCGCGAACATGCGGTTTACATACAGCTTGCACACGCCGTCCGAATCGACCTTCAGAGCCAGCATCCTCTCTCCGGGAACGACCCACAGGCCGGTAAGGTAGTAGATGGATTCCGTTTGCGTCACAAGTATCTGGTCGAGGCTCATCTCGCGCATGCCGTCTATGACGCGCTGTAATCTGTTAAGTTTCATTCGTTTCATCCTTTTCACACAGTATTATCCAGTATCCCTTGTCGCGGTTCACGCGGCGCACGCTTGCGAACAGCGTTTCCAGGTATTTAAACGCCGACTCCGCGCCCTGCTGCTTTCTTATCACGATATACAGTTTGCCGCCGGCATCGAGCCTTTCAAAGCATTGCCCGAACAAATCGTATACCGTCTTCTTACCCGCGCGTATCGGGGGATTGAGGGCTATCAGATCGAACGTGCCCTCTATTTTTGCCATGCCGTCGCTTTCGACCGCGCGGGCGTCTACGCCGTTGAGCGCGCAGTTTCTCCGCGCCAGCTCTACCGCGCGGGCGTTCACGTCGGACATCGTGAGGCTTATTCCGGGAAACGCCTTCGCGAGTATTATGCCAATTGCCCCCCATCCGCAGCCCAGGTCTAAAACGCGTCCCGACGCCTCGGGTATGGACTCGACTAACAACCTGCTTCCGTAGTCCAGTCCCTCCTTTGAGAACACCCCCGCGTCGGTATACGCCTTTATCGCGACGCCCGCGGCTTCAACCTCGTGAAGCCTCACGTCGCGCTGAGACGACGGGGTCTGGCTATAATAGAACTCATTCATCCGGCATTCCTCTCAATCCGACGGCTTTGTAAAGCCCGCTTATCTCGTCGCGCGTAAGCTCCCTCGCCTGTCCGGGGTCGAGGCTTTCATCGAGGCTGATTCCCGCGACGCTCAGCCGCTTAAGCGCCGTGACGTTTCTTCCAAGTGCCGCGAACATTCGCTTTACCTGATGGTATTTGCCCTGCGTGACCGTTATTATCGCCCTTTGAGAAGATATTATATCGAGTTTCGCGGGCTTGGCGATAAAATCCTTTAATCTGACGCCCTTTGCCATTATCTTTACGCACTCGTCGTCCAAAGGCGCGTCTACGTCGGCTATATAAACTTTTTCCACGTCCCTTCCCGGGGATATGAGCCTGTGCGCCAGTTCCCCGTCGGTCGTAAAAAGCAGCAGCCCCGTCGTATCGCGGTCGAGGCGGCCAACGGCGGACAGACCCTTGACGCGCATATCGACCGGCAACACGTCGAATACCGTCCTAAACCTGCCGTCCGTATTTGCCGTCACGACGCCCGCGGGTTTGTTGAGCATTATATATCTATGCCCCGGCAACCTCGTATTCAGTCCGTCTACCAATACGCGGGCGTTTTCGTCGATATGCGCTGAGGCGTCTTTCGCGGGAACGCCGTCTACCGTCACCCGGCCTGACTTAACGGCCTGTTTCGCCTGGGATCTGGTCATCCCGGCGTTCGCGAGAAATTTATCCAGTCTCACTGAGCCAATTGCTTCTTAATGACGTCCGCCACGTCCGCTGCGACCTTTTCAATGAGCTGCATATCCAGCCCCTCCGTCATGACGCGGATAAGAGGCTCCGTTCCGGAGACGCGAACGACTATTCTTCCATCCTTGCCGAGCAACTTCTTGGCTTCCTCTATGGCGGATTTTATCGCGGGATCCGTGTAGAAATTGACCTTCCCGTCGGGAGACACAATGACGTTTATCATGACCTGCGGATAGTGCGTCATTACGCCCGCGAGCTCCGACAGCTTCTTTCCCTCGCGCCTGACGAGCGACAACAACTGTATCGCCGTAAGCTGTCCGTCTCCTGTGGTTGCGAAATCGCGGAATATGACGTGGCCCGATTGCTCGCCGCCAAGCATATATTCCTCGAGCAGCATTTCCTCCAGCACAAATCTGTCGCCTACCTTAGTGGCGATAAATCTGAGGTCGTTTTGCTCGCAGAATTTAACAAATCCAAGATTCGTCATTATAGTGCCTACGACGGTATCGCGATAGAGTTTTCCGCGCTTTTTCATATCCAGGGCGCATATAGCCATTATAAAGTCGCCGTCTACGAGATTGCCCTTTTCATCTATGCACAGGCAGCGGTCGGCGTCGCCGTCAAAGGCGACGCCGGCGTCGAGACCGTTATCCACAACGTATTTCGTCAGCGCTTCTATGTGGGTTGAGCCGCAGTCCCTGTTTATATTCACGCCATCGGGTTCATCGAAAAGTATATGGCACTTAGCGCCAAGGTCCTCGAAGAGTTTTCGCGCCGTCGTGCTCGCGGAGCCGTTCGCGCAATCGATCGCGATTTCAAGCCCTTCGAGCGAGAAAGCGACGGTGCTCTTCAGGTGGTCGATATAGTCCTTTACCGCCCCTGTCTTATAGGTGACCTTGCCTATGTCGTCGCCTGGGGCGAGTACGGGCGTTTGTACCTTGTCGAGCACGATGGCCTCTATGCGCTCCTCGAGTTCGTCGGGCAATTTATATCCGTCGCCGGAGAATATCTTAATCCCGTTGAATTCCGCGCTGTTGTGAGACGCGGAAACCATAATTCCTGCGTCGGCTTTGTACTTTCCTACAAGAAACGCGACCGCCGGGGTCGGGACGACGCCGAGCATCAAAACGTCCGCGCCTATCGAGCAAAGCCCGGCGGTCAGTGACATGGCCAACATATCCGATGATATTCTGGTATCGCTGCCTATGGCGAAGACGGGTCTGCGCCTGCTGCCGCCCGACAGAGCCATCGCCGCGGCGCGCCCTATTTGGGTCGCCAGTTCGCAGGTGAGCTTTTCATTTGCCACGCCCCTTACGCCATCGGTTCCAAACAATCTGCCCATTTATCTATCCCTCCATTAAACGGTCGATAACGGCGCCGCTGTTCTTAAATATCGATCTTTCCGGCACAAATCCCCTTACGCAGCTCGTCGGATAAATCATGCTGTCGCGACCTATCACCGAGCCGGGATTGAGAACGGAGTTGCAGCCCACCTCGACCCTGTCGCCAAGTATCGCGCCAAATTTGCGAAGACCCGTTTCGATATGAACATCGTTTATGTGGACGACTACGTTTTTCTTATCGCTCTTAACGTTTGAAGTGATGGAACCCGCGCCCATATGAGCCTTATAGCCCAATATGGAATCTCCGACGTAGTTGTAATGTGGAACCTGAACCCGGTCGAATAAAATGCTGTTTTTAATCTCCACCGAGTTTCCGACGACTACCCCGTCCCCTATAAGCGCCGCCCCTCTTATAAAGGCGCAATGTCGAATTTCGGCGTTGTGGCCGATTATCGCGGGGCCGGCGAGATAAACCGAGTCGAATACGCAGGCGTCCCTGGCGACCCATGTGTCCTGGGCGATCTGCTCATATTCGTCGGACGGAAGGCTGTTGCCTATACAGACTATAAGGTTCTTGATGAGCTTCAGAATCTCCCATGGATATTCAACGTCCATAAAAGCCGGCTTTGCGAGAGTATGGTCAGTATCCAACAGCTCCTTAACGCTCAACCCCGAAACAGTTTTGGACAAGTAAATCACCTCTCTTTAACATATGATTGATTTGCCAGAATCCCCTTTCTTTGAATAAGCCGGGACGCAGGGCGCTGGCGAATCGCAATAGCGCCATATATCTGGCGCGGAGGTTGGAAATGGGTCTTCGTCACTAACTTCGGTTAAATTATGCGAAAATAAAGCCGCCGATATTATCCACGATGTAACAATATTTGACGGCCATATACTCTCTTTTCCTCACTCTATCGTGAGAATATCGGTAAACCCGGTCACCTCAAAAACTTCCATCACGGTTTCGCCGACGTTTACGATCTTCATCGAGCCTTGCTTATTCATCGTTTTCTGCGCCGCGAGCAATACTCGAAGACCCGCGCTGGAAATATACTCGAGATTCGCGAAATCCAGCACTACGCTTTTAATGCCCGGTAAAGACGCCTGAAATTCCTTTTCCAGTTCCGGAGCGGTGGTCGTATCCAGCCTTCCTTCGAGCGCGATATTCAGCTGTCCTTCGTCGACGGATTTATTGATCTTCATGAAATCAACCTCCTTAAGCATATACATGCCAGTCTTTACCGTTATTATACCCTACACAAAATAGTTTGGCAAGCTTTTTTTGCAATCCTCGACAGAATATGCTATACTGTATGAAAATTCAGCAGGAGGTAATATCATGATTAATCTGAAAGGGCGCCATCTTCTTACGTTGCTCGATTATAAGCCCGACGAGGTCGAATACCTTCTCGACCTCGCCGGAAATCTGAAGGCGAAAAAGAAGTTCGGTGAAATTCACAAAACGCTTACCGGCAAAAACATCGCGCTGTTGTTTGAAAAGACCTCTACCCGCACCCGCTGCGCCTTCGAAGTCGCAGGCATGGATCTGGGACTCGGCGTCACGTTTCTCGATCCGCAGAATACTCAAATGGGACATAAGGAGTCCATCGCCGACACCGCGCGCGTACTGGGGCGCATGTACGACGGGATAGAGTTCAGGGGATATAAGCAGTCCACGGTAGAACAACTCGCCCAATACTCGGGCGTTCCCGTTTGGAACGGCCTTACCGACGACTTTCATCCCACGCAGATTCTGGCCGACCTTTTGACGATAAAGGAGCGCTTCGGCCGGCTCAAGGGGATAAACTTTACCTATATGGGCGACGCCCGCTTCAACATGGGCAATTCCCTCATGATAGGCTGCGCGCTTATGGGGCTTAACTTCACCGCCTGCTCCCCCGAGGGATATTTCCCGCGCGAAGAGCTTATCGAAAAGGCGAAAAAGCTCGCCCTGGCAAGCGGCGCGAAACTTCGTTTCACTTCCAGCGTCGAAGACGGCGCGACGGGAGCGGACGTCGTCTACACCGACATCTGGGTCTCCATGGGAGAACCCGAGGATGTCTGGCAGGAGCGCATAAACGTCCTGGCGCCCTATCAGGTAAATAAAGGCGTTATGAACATGGCCCGCGAAGGCGCGGCGTTCATGCACTGCCTCCCCTCATATCACGATTTGAACACCGCCATAGGCAGGAAGGTATTCGATAAATTCGCAATGCCCGAATTGGAAGTGACAGACGAGGTATTCGAGTCCGAAAATTCCATAGTCTTCGACGAGGCGGAAAACCGCATGCATACGATAAAAGCCGTGATACTGGCGACGTTGAGCGAGCCGGTTTTATAAGCGTTTTTTTCATGGGGGAGGCGCCGGGTCGTCGATCGACCAGTAAGCGTTTTGATACGCCGTCAACATGTTAAACGCGCGCCTCTCCCCTGTTGACCCAAGTCGAACTATACCGACAGTACTACCGGCGTTCCCGGCTTTATATTCTCCGGAGCCTTACTGAGCGGCAGCCTGTAGCGCCTGGCGACCGTCCAGGAATCGTCCCCGTCGTTAGGCCAGTATATCACAATGCCGCTTTTTCCCGCCTTTGCTTCACCGGCTTCCACCTTTGTCGCGAGCGTCGCCCCGGACGTAAGCCTGTAAAATCCGGTTATGACGAGCGTCAACCTGATTTCAAGCCTGTCGCTCATAAGCGCCGCCGCCTCGCAGCCCATGGCGGTTACGTTCACCCACGCGTCTTCAGGCCAATCCGCGTTGCATCTTACGCTGAACGGCATCTCTCCTCGCACGGATGTGACCTGTTCGCTGCCGCTGGGCAAATACAGCGATTTTATGTCCAGAAAGCCCTCGACGGTCGTTATGCCATTTTCGCTCGTCCATTGGCTTATGACGGGGTTCGCGCGCGTCGCCAGCACGACGCCCACCCCCGGCGCGTCCTCGCTGAGCATCAGCGTGCCCCTGAACTGTTCAGAACAGTCGATAAGTTGTTTGCCTACGGCGAAGTTTATATTCTCGCGCTCCACGTCAAGCTGCGCGTCGCCCGTGGCGTACGCGTCCTCCAGAGCCGTCGCCGCGTCCTCGTGGTCGCTTCTTACGTATATATTCGCCTCGCCCTCTATGCGGAGCACCGCCCCCTCGTCATCCTCTCCGGGGGATATTCCGGCGTCCAGCCTGCGAACCGAAGCTTCCGCGGTCACGTCGTTCGCCAGCCATTCAGGCATTTCGACGAGCTGTTCGAACGGCATCACGACTTTGACCATCGCCAGCGGGCGCGATGAAACGCCCGTTCCTATAAGCGTCTGCGAGCAGATTTCCCCCTGCACCTTTACACCGCCCAAATCGGGCGCGGTCGATGTGACTCTGGCCGTCGCCCAGTCCATAAGCGCCACGCGCGCGTCCAACTGCGCGGGAAGCGCGACCTCCTCGCTCACCACCACCGCCTGGTTGGACTCCGCCGCGAGCTTACAGGAATTGACCTGGATAAAGCGCGTCTGTACGCCGTCAACGCCGCTTATCTCGGTTATGACGTCTATGGGCGTTAGCTGATGAGCCTGTACCCTTATTGTTATCGACATCTCAAAGCGCATTCTTCCGTTTTCGTAGCCTGCCGTCACCTCCTCCACGACGCCCTGCGCCTTTACGATAGATTGAGGCGTGACGCCCTCGAGTTCAACCACCTCGCTGAACCGCGTCTGCGCCGTCACCGCCCTCGCCGCGGTATTCTCGCCCTGCCTGTAAACCGCCTGGCAGAACAATTCCCCGTCTACGACTACCGCGTCCGTCTGAGGCTGTATGGAGTCTATGGTTATGTCTGCCTGTTCTATCAAAACGTCAATGACTTCCCTGCCCGCTCCCGGCGTCGCGGTTTCCGCGTTGAGCCTCGTTTGCAACTGCCCCGTTCCTATTAATCGCTCAACCTCAACAGTTGTGGTCGCACACTCGCATTGCATAATATTCCTCCTCCCCCTAAAGAGCGCTAAGCTCCCAGGCGCTTCAAAAAAAGCTATGCTGCTTTCATCGTAAAAATGCGCCCGCCTCAACATAAACATACTTGCAAAGGGCGCGGAAACATGCTAGACTGTATCAAAATCACACGGAGGTATATAATATGCCGTCGGAAATACTGTTTTCATCCGTAGCCTATGCCCGTTACGACGCCAACCAGACTCTGCCGATGAAATTTGAGAGGATGCTCAAAGCCTCGGGACTGGCGGACAGGGTCAAAGGCAAGAACGTCGCCATAAAAATGCACGTCGGCTCCAACGTCGGCTATTCGACGATACCGCCCATATTCGTAAGAAAGCTCGCGTCGTTCATCGCCCAATACGCCGAAGGCGTGTTCATAACCGATCACTACGTATATAAGCGCCATCCGGAGCAGCGCGGATACACCAGCGAAAACCTCGGCTGTCCCATACTTGACGACTGTTCTTATTTTGGAAAATACTTCTACACTAAAGAAGTGGACTTCAAGGGGCTTAAGCATATAGACGTGGCGGGGCTTATACACGACGCCGATTTTCTCATAGATTTCTCGCACGTCAAGGGACATGGTTGCTGCGGCTACGGCGGAGCCTGCAAGAACATCGCCATGGGCTGCGTGACCGACCGCACCCGCCACGAAATACACGCCCTCGAGGGAGGACTCGTTTGGGACAAGGACAAGTGTACTCACTGCGGACGCTGCGTAAAGGCCTGCAACCACTTCGCCAACGGCTTTACTGAAAAGGGCGTAAACGGCGTCTATGAGGTTGATTACCACAACTGCACCATGTGCCAGCACTGCGCGAAGGTCTGTCCGACGGGAGCCATAACCCTCGACAGCCACGATTACGCGGATTTCCAGCAGGGCATGGCCATTTGCACAAAGACGGTTCTGGACACTTTCAAGCCCGAGGACACATACTTCATAAACGTCTTGACCGCCATTACCGCGCTTTGCGACTGCTGGGGCATGACGACGCCTTCTCTGGTTCCCGACATAGGCATAATGGCGTCCGACGACATAGTAGCCATAGAGAGGGCGTCTCTGGACGCGATAAAATATGAAAACCTGATAGATGTGGGCGTCCCCGAGGGCATGAAGTTGGGCGATCACGGCCATCTTTTCGAAAGGCTTCACGGCAAGAACCCGTATTTGCAGATAGAGCTTCTCGAAAAGCAGGGGCTGGGCACGCAAGAGTACGCGATAAAGAATATAGGGTGATATTTAGCGGCATATAGCTCCGTCAGACGGCGCCATATGCCGCGAATCTATTGAAAAACAAGGAGGAAGAAACATGCTTGAATTTAAATATGATACGCAGCTTCTCATAGAGGGGCATGATCTCGACGAAGACGCTATCGCCGAGTATTTCACGCAGAACTTCAACGGCGACAGCCTCCTGTCGGTCGGGGACGACGAACTTATAAAAATACACTACCACACCAATGAACCGTGGAAGGTTCTCGAATATTGCGCGTCGCTTGGTGACATTTACGATATAGTCATAGAGGATATGGACAGGCAATCGAGGGGCTTACAGGGATAATCAGCTTATGACTTCTTGCCAGTGGCCCGCTCACGACGGTCAACCGCCCGACGCGGAG
>JAUNBY010000243.1 GCA_030526935.1 Clostridia bacterium | reverse complement strand
GCGTTTGTCAACAGATTTTTGGCACTCATCAAGCGAGAGTGCTAACAATTAACACGAGCGTCATATTCAGCGCTCGCCGCGTCGTACTTCCGGGATATGCACAGTAATAAATGGGCAGACGAGACTGCTCCCCATAGAATATCCCAAGGTTGATTTGTGGTAAATTCCCTCCGTCTCGGTTGTAGCCATATTCCATCGCTTCGTTACCACGTCCGTAACCCGATATGGATGTTACGTCATATGCCAGATGTTCCGACTGTTCCCGTACATACGCCCACGCACGAAAAAACTGCCCCCGCTTTTCCTTTCCGGACTCATTATGCGTTTTTATTTGCCGGAATACCTTGCTTTGATGATGGTTTTGTATAGGGTATTTGGGGGCGGAATTTAGGTGGTTTATCAAACGGGGCTACGTCGTTACCCCGTATATGCCGCCCATCTGTATACCCGGGAGCGCAATGCGCTCCCGGAACGCGTCGTTTCGATACTCACTACGCCGTCTCAAACGACAGCTTCTCCCCGTCGGCGGATACGTTCACCGTGCTGTCCATCTTTATGCGACCAGAGAGCACTTCTTCGGACAGCGCGTCTTCTACCATGCGCTGTATGGCGCGGCGGAGAGGTCTCGCGCCGTACTTGCTGTCGTATCCCGCGTCGGCTAAAAGTTTGACGGCGGCCTCGTCGATATTGAGCATTATGCCGCGCTCAGCCAACCTGCCCGCGACGCTTTCGACCATCAGCCGCGCGATCTTTTCTATGTCTTCGCGCGACAACTCGTGGAACACGATTATCTCGTCCAGGCGGTTGATGAATTCCGGGCGGAAGGTCTTTTTGACCGCGTCCATGACGCCCTGTTTCATATCTTCGTAGCCCTTGGCGGTGTCTATGGACATACCGAAGCCCAGGGCACGCTGTTTTTTAAGCTCGCTTGCGCCGGCGTTGCTGGTCATGACGATTACGGTATTCTTGAAATCGACCACCCTGCCCTGCCCGTCGGTCAGCCTGCCGTCCTCGAGTATCTGCAAAAGCGCGTTGAATACGTCGGGATGAGCCTTTTCCACCTCGTCGAACAGCACCACGGAATAAGGCTTGCGCCTGACCTTCTCGGTGAGCTGGCCGCCCTCGTCGTAACCCACGTAGCCCGGAGGGGAACCTATCATGCGCGATACGGAGTGCTTCTCCATGTATTCCGACATATCGACCCTTATGAGGCTGTTCTCGTCTCCAAACAGGGCGCATCCAAGCGCCTTGCACAGTTCGGTCTTTCCAACTCCCGTAGGCCCCAGGAATATAAACGAGCCTATGGGCCTTTGAGGGTCCTTAAGCCCCGCGCGGGCGCGCCTCACGGCTTTCGCGACGGCGGAAACCGCCTCGTCCTGGCCTATGACGCGCTTGTGGAGCGTCTGTTCCAGACACATAAGCCTTTCGGCTTCGCTTTCGGTCATGCGCGTAACGGGTATTCCCGTCCAAAGCGAGACTATCTGCGCAATCTCCTCCTCGCCTACGGTGTCCACGCGCTCGTCGCGCACCTTTTCCCAGTCGCGGCGGCGAAGTATCATTTCGTTTTGAAGCTTCTTCTTTTCGTCGCGAAGCTTGGCGGCCATCTCAAAGTCCTCGTCCGCGACGGCCTTTTCGGTGTCCTTGTTGAGCTTTTCGAGAAGATTCTGCTGAAGCTTCATGTCCGGCGGCGCGGTAAACGCCTTTATGCGAACGCGAGACGCCGCCTCGTCTATGAGGTCTATGGCCTTGTCCGGCAGGAAGCGGTCGGAGATATAGCGGCTCGACAGGTTGACGGAAGCGGTTAGCGCCTCGTCGGTTATCTTCACCTTGTGGTGAGCCTCGTAACGGTCGCGAAGCCCCTTTAATATCTCTATGGCCTCGTCCCTCGACGGCTCTCCCACCTTGACGGTCTGAAAGCGCCTCTCGAGGGCCGCGTCCTTTTCTATGCGCTTGTGATACTCGCTTAGCGTCGTCGCGCCAATGAGCTGTATCTCGCCCCTCGCGAGGGCGGGTTTGAGTATATTCGCGGCGTCAATGGAACCCTCGGAGCCGCCCGCGCCGACCAGCATCTGCATCTCGTCCAGGAAAAGCACTATGTTTCCGACGCTTCGTATCTCCGCCAGCACGTTTTTAAGCCTTTCCTCGAATTCTCCGCGAAACTTGGTTCCCGCGACGAGCGACGGAAGATCCAAAGACATTACGCGCTTGCCGCGAAGCAGTTCAGGTATGTTCCCCTGCGCGATGAGCTGCGCCAGACCCTCTACTATCGCCGACTTGCCCACGCCCGGCTCTCCTATCAAAACGGGGTTGTTCTTCGTGCGGCGCGAAAGTATCTGCACGATTCTCTCTATTTCTCCGCTTCGCCCCACTACGGGGTCTAGCTCGCCCGCTCTGGCGGCGCGTGTCAGGTCGCGGGAGTATTGATTCAAAAGCGGCGTGCTCTCGTCGGGCGCTACATTGCCCAGAGGTCCGTCGTCGGAGGTAATGAGCTTTATAAGCTCGGTTCTGGCCTTGTCGAGGTCTATGCCCATCTTGACCAGTATATGAGCCGCGACGCCCTCCCGCTCGCGCATTAGCGCCAGAAGAAGATGCTCCGTGCCTATATAGGACTGGTTGAGGTCGCGGGCTTCGCGGGCGCTGAATTCGAGTACCTTTTTTGTGCGCGGGGTATATATCATGCTCTTTCCGGGATCGAATTCCCCGCTTCCGGGGCCAAGAAGCTGAAGTATCTCGTTTCTCGCCGCGTCCAGGGTGATTCCCCCGAGTACCATGCGCGCGCTTCCCGGATCCGTCAACAGCCCCAGCAGAAGATGCTCGGTGCCAACGTTGTTTCTCCCCATCTGCGCGGCTTCGCGCTGCGCGGCCATAAGCGCCCTTTGCGCCCTTTCGGTGAATTTGGAAAATATAGCCATATAAGCCTCCAATAATTATACGTCTTTAAGCGCTTCCATAATTCTGTTCTGCCGCGAGATGTCCTGCGCGCGCTGGTCTTTCGCGGACGGCAGGCTCACCTCTATCGTCGCGGGCTGCATCTCGACTATGAGCTTATCCACTTCGTCGAGCGATATGTTCACCAGCTTCATAGCCGCCGCCATCCTAAGATCGCTGACCCGCGTCATAAATTCCCTGGCCGGCATTATCCTCGCGTATTTAAGCGTGCCCACAGAGCGCATGAGCCTGTCGGTAAGCCCTATTTTGTCGTTCGCGGACATATTGTCCCTCACGGCCCTCTCGTGTCCCGCCACCTGAAGCGCGGCGGCGGTGAGCGAGCGGAGTATGTCGTCCTCGCTGCGGCCCAATGTCGTTTGATTGGATATCTGATACATGGCGCACATGGCGTCGCAATCCGCGGCGTAAAGCCCCCTCATGCTCATGCCAAGCCGCGCGATGGCCTGACTTATCTGGTTTATCTGCCCCGTCGCCATGAGCGCGGGCAGGTGGAGTATCGCCGCCGCCCTCATGGCGGTGCCTACGTTCGTCGGGGAAGCCGTGAGATACCCCCACTGAGTATCAAAAGCCATGTCGCCGCGCGAAGAAAGCGCCTTTTCAATTTGAAACGCCAGTTCTCCCGCCTTTTCCAGCTGAAGGCCCGGAAGCTTGCCCTGTATGCGTATGTGGTCGTCCTCGTTTATCATTATCGACAGCGCTTCGTCGGAGGATATAAGCGCCACAGACCAATTCTCGCGCTTGAGGGTATCGTAGCTTATAAGGCGCCTCTCGACCAGCGACGAGCGCTCGCTCGCGGTAAGATCCTTTATCGCGAGGCGCTCGAAATCCGAGCCGTTGGGCGTCTGGGCGATATAATCGGTCACCCTGTCGACGTTGCGCTTTGCCATATTGTCGTCCATGGCGGACATAAAAGGCGTATCGGCAAAATTTCTCGCCAGGCGCACGCGACTGTAAACCACTACGTCCTGTTCGGGAGCCATATACTCATTCATTGGCTACGCCCTCTCTTATTTCGACTTCGCTGAGCATTGCGCTCAATTCCTTTATTCTGTCGCGTATATCGGCGGCCTGCTCGTATTCCTCCTCGTTTATCGCCCGCGTGAGCTGATGGCGCAGGCGGTCGATGTCGAGGCGTATGGACACCGAGCACATGTCGTTTCCCGGAACGCGGCCTATGTGCCTTGTATAGCCGTTTAAGCGCTTGAGCGTCTGTGACAGCGGGTGTCTGAACGCCTGATAGCATTCCGGGCATCCAAGAAATCCCGTCTTTCTGTATTCCCCGTAGGTAAGTCCGCATCCCATGCACATGAGATCGTCGTTTTCTCCGTTTTCATCGCCTTCCGCGCTCATCGAAACCTTGTTATTGTCCGCGTCGTCCTCGAGTCCGCCCGTCTGCTTTATAAGGCTTCCCAATATACCCGCCAATCCCGACAGGTCGAGCGCGCGAAACTGTTTTTGAAATTTCGACATGCATTCGCTACATATGAGTTTTTCGTGTTTTTCTCCCGCCAGTACGCTCACCAGCTTTATGCTCGCGACGTTTTTGCCGCATTCTTCACACATCATTGATTTTCCTCCTCCCGGTTTTTGAAAGCCTGCGTGACGATGTTTTTAAGTATCGCCGCTCTCAGGGTATCCTTGGCGCTCACCGGCAGCGCCAGCGAGTTTTTGGCCACGGCCGCCGACATTATCCGGGCTTCCGATGCCGTTACTATTTTGGATTCGTACAACTGCCGTATAATTGCGTTTGACGATTCTTCGCTTATCGAGGTTCCGATTCTCTCCAAAAGCCTCGATAGCAGATTCTGGCCGGTCGAGGTCTGTATGCGAAGTATGCGCACAAACCCCCCGCCCCCGCGCCGGCTCTCGATTATATAGCCGTGATCGACGGAAAACCTGGTCGCCAGCACGTAGTTTATCTGCGAGGGCGCGCAGCCGAAATGCTGCGCCAGTTCGTTTCTGCGAAGCTCTATCTGTTTATCCTCGCACATCAGTTCTTTAATAAAATTCTCTATCGTGTCGCTCAATTGCGCCATAATTACACCTCCCGGGGTCTCCTTGACCATCTTTGACTATATTATATATCATGCCGCGTGAAATTGCAAGTGTAAATGTCTGTAATATATGCGCTTTTAACAACATTGAACCATAATGGCCGCGCTTG
>JAUNBY010000242.1:1628-5114 GCA_030526935.1 Clostridia bacterium | reverse complement strand
GCCGGCGTCGTTGCGTGTCATTTATTTATCAGCCTTCATTTACCTTTCCATCATACCCCTTGCGCCGCGCGAATGACCGCGTCGGCCATCATATCGTGGCCTGTCTGATTGAGGTGTATTCCGTCCACGCACCATATATCTTCGCCTCTGAGCCTTTCAAGTATCGCCTCTCTTATCGGAAGGCAGTCGCATTTCATCCTTGCGGCTACGCGCATCGCCAGAAGCGAATAATACTCCTGCCAGCGGTATATGCGCTCGGGAACGCATATATACTTTAATATATTCTCGCGGCTGAGGCCGTCCCTTGTTATCCAGTTAAAATACCTCTTTGCGTCCAGCGGCGGAAGCGTGCAGATTATCGGAATGCCCGACCTCGAGCGGACGAGGTTTATTATGCCCTCGAGGGATGAGGTGAATTTTTGCGACGGCGTTTTGCATACGTGCTCGTCTTCGGGACGGGCGGCAACTTCGGCCCAGTCGAAATCGCAGTCGTTTCCCCCAAGCTCTATGACCACGGCGGTATTCGTCATATCGCCACTCTCGCCTTTCATCGTCTCCAGCGCCTCGGGCGCGGTGCGCCCCATGCGGGATTTGTTTACAAGCTCTATGCCAAGCTTCTCGCCGATAATGCTAAGCGCGTTTTGCTTGAGAATCGAATATCTGCCTCGCTCGACGTTAAAAATTACTCCTTTTAGTATAGAGTCTCCCCATACCTGCACAGCGGAGAAATCCATTTTTGTTCACCACCACATCTAGCTTTTAAAACCATTATACGCGATTATCCACGCTTTGTCAATAGATAACTTGACTTTTTTGAGGAAAGTATCTACAATAGAGCGGGTGGTGAATTTAATGGATGAGATAAACGATCTGATAAAGGGGCTTGAGAGCTTTATCCCCGCGCAGCTTGACAGAATGCCCGATATAGAGCTTTACAAAGACCAGGTGATAACCTATCTGAAAAAGGAACTGGCGCTGTTTCAAGGCCCTTTGGACACGGAAATCATCACCTCGTCGATGATAAATAACTACGTCAAGGACGGCATCGTTCCACGTCCGGTAAAAAAGCGCTATTCAAAGGCGCAGCTTGCGCCGCTCATAATGGCATGCATATTAAAGCGCGCGCTTTCGATAAAGCAGATAAAGACAATAACCTCGACCATAGACGCGGAATCGGGGAAAGAGGTCTACGAAAGGTTTTGCGATACTCTGTCATCGACGATACGCGAGGAGATCGAAAAGCTGACCAAAAGCTCCTTGACCGTGAGCGAGATGGCGCTGAGCTACTCGCTTAAGGCCAGCATAGACGCGACTATAGCGGACGGGCTGTTGAAGCTCGCCGCCGGTGATAACGACAATAAATAATTGGGGGCATATAAAATGGAAGCGGAAACCGTCAAAAAAAAGCGCATATTCTCCGGCATTCAGCCCACTGGTACGCTCACATTGGGCAACTACATAGGGGCGCTTCGCAATTTTAAGCTGCTTGAGGACGAGTACGACTGCGTCTACTCGATTGTTGACCTTCACGCGATTACCGTAAGGCAGAATCCCACCGAATTGAGAAAAGCGTGCCTTCGGGTGATGAGCCTGTATCTTGCGGTCGGCCTTTCTCCCGAAAAGAGCCTTTTATACTTTCAGTCTCATGTGCCGCAACACGCGGAATTGAACTGGGTGCTCGGCTGCTTCACATATATGGGCGAACTCAACCGCATGACGCAGTTTAAGGACAAGTCCCAAAAGCACGCCGATAACATAAACGCGGGTCTTTATACCTATCCGGTTCTGATGGCGGCCGATATACTCCTGTATATGAGCGACCTCGTTCCCGTAGGCGCCGACCAGAAACAGCACCTTGAGATATCCCGCGATATAGCCGAGAGGTTTAATAAAATCTACGGGGATACCTTCGTAGTCCCCGAGCCGTATATAGGCAAGGTCGGAGGCCGCGTCATGAGCCTTCAGGATCCCACGCGCAAAATGAGCAAGTCCGACCCCGAGGATACCTATGTGGCGATGCTCGATTCCGCCGACGTGATAAGAAAAAAGATACGCCGCGCCATCACCGATTCGGACAGCGAGGTTCGCTACGATCCCGAAAACAAGCCCGGCGTCTCAAACCTCATGAGCATCATGGCGACTATCACCGGAAAGACCATGGACGAAATAGCGCTGGAATACGGCTCGAAAGGTTACGGCGTTTTCAAGGACGCCGTGGCCGACTGCATAATCGCGGAACTGGAACCCATACAGAAGCGTTTTAACGAAATAATAACCGATAAAGCATATTTGCAACAGGTAATGACGGTATCCGCCGAGCGGGCTTCAAACATAGCATATAGGACTATGCTCAAGGTTCGCCGCAAGATAGGACTTGCCGCGTTAAAATTATAGTATCGCAAATTTTTTACATAATGTGGCGGCATTCTTCATTTTATCTTTTAACCGCGCGCTTGTCAAATATCGGATAGTGGGGTAGAATATAGCACACAAGCAAAAGGAGGCAAATTGAATTATGATTAAGATAGGTATCAACGGTTTTGGCCGCATCGGTCGTCTCGTTTTCCGCGCCAGCCTGGATCACAAAAACGTTGAGGTAGTAGGAATCAACGACCTCATCACCCCTGAATATATGGCTTATATGCTCAAATACGACTCCATTCACGGCCGCTTTAAGGGCACCGTCGAGTCCACCGAAAACAGCATCATCGTAAACGGACACGAAATCCCCGTCTTCTCCGAGAAGAATCCCGCCGACCTGCCCTGGGGCAAGGTTGGAGCTGAATATGTAGTCGAGTCCACGGGACTTTTCCTCACCAAGGAAAAGGCTCAGGGCCACATCGACGGCGGCGCCAAGAAGGTCGTCATGTCCGCTCCCTCCAAGGATGACACCCCCATGTTCGTCATGGGCGTCAACAACAATACCTATACCAGCGACATGAATTTCGTCTCCAACGCCTCTTGCACCACCAACTGCCTGGCTCCCATCGCCAAGGTTCTGCACGACAAGTTCGGCATCACCGACGGCCTCATGACCACCGTTCACTCCACCACCGCCACCCAGAAGACCGTCGATGGCCCCTCCGCCAAGGATTGGCGCGGCGGCCGCGCGGCCAGCGGCAATATCATCCCCAGCTCCACCGGCGCAGCCAAGGCCGTCGGCAAGGTCATCCCCTCCCTCAATGGCAAATTGACCGGTATGTCCATGCGCGTTCCCACCCTGGACGTATCAGTAGTCGACCTTACCTGCAACCTGGCCAAGCCCGCCTCCTATAAGGAGATCTGCGAAGCCATGAAGGAAGCCGCCGAAGGCGAACTCAAGGGCATTCTCGATTACACCGAGGACGCGGTCGTATCAAGCGACTTCATCGGCGATCCCCACACTTCCATCTTCGACGCCAAAGCCGGCATCGCGCTGACCGACACCTTCGTAAAGGTCGTAAGCTGGTACGACAACGAGTGGGGCTATTCCAACAAGGTCGTAGA
>JAUNBY010000242.1:0-1528 GCA_030526935.1 Clostridia bacterium | reverse complement strand
ATGAATAACGGGCAAATATATCTGAAGACGTTCAGGTTTTCGATTTACAGGCTGCTTCTGGGGCTTGCCGGAATTATAGTCGCGGCTTTGATTACAATGGCGGGCTATTATATAACGCTTCCCATGCCTACCGACACAAATGTCATCGTCACAGGCATATCGCTTATAGTGGGACTCATCGCCTGCTGGCTTATAAGTCGCTACGGCGGATATCTGTTCAAAGCCGGGCAGATAGCCATGATAACCAGGGGCGTAACCGAGGGTGAATTGCCGGATAACGTCGTAAGCGAGGGAATCGCGGCGGTCAAATCCCGCTTCTTGACCGTAAACGTGTATTTCGCCATAACCTCCGCCATATCGGGAATCTCCAATCAGATAACCCGCGGGCTTAACGCCATTACAGGAGCGCTTGGCGGTCTGTCCGGCAACGACGATACCAAGAATGTCGTTCAGGGCGTTGGCGCGGTTATCAGCCTGTTTATAAGCATAGTTCTCGAATACGTCAACTACTGCTGCCTCGGCTGGGTGTTCTATAAAAAGGACGAAAACGCCTTTAAGAGCACCTGCGACGGCGCGGTGATATACTTTCAAAACTGGAAGACCATGCTCGCCAACGCCGGCAAGGTCCTTGGCATGACGCTATTGTCCCTCATACTGATAGGCGGAATATTCTTCATGGTTTTCGACGCGGTGCTCCCTCAGCAGTTTATGACAGCCGCCGAGCTAACCGATTTGGAAATGGACCTGACGCCCGAAGATATAGCCATCATAGTACGCGTGGTTCTCGCAGTTGTCGCGTGGTTATTCGTACACGCGGCGCTCGTTCAGCCCTATATACTCGTTTCGGTAATGCGCAAATACATCGACAAAGCCCGCGATACTCAGATAACCTTCGACCTGTACGACAAGCTTTGCGGCATATCGGGCAAATTCAAGGCGGCTTTCGCGAAGTCAAAAGCATAAGGTTTGCGATTTCTCATCGCTTAAACACATAAAACGAAGACTGTCTCAAAACCGGGACAGTCTTCGCTATTTTGCGTTGTATCATAAGCGACGCGCATCTCTCACAGCGGAACGGGCGAGATGAATTTTTTTCTCCCCCATTGCGGCTTAATATGCGCGCGGCGCGGTAGCGCTTTTAATCAGCGGGGTCTTAGATACCTGGCGTCTACATATCCAACTTTATAGACGTTGCGCTTGTATTTATTTGTGAGTATGCGAACTCTCCACCAACCGCCCTTTGACGATATATGCCTCACGCGATTGTTTTTAAAGAGCCTCACCTTAGTGCTAAATTCAGACGTTGCGTTAGGTCTTGGATGTACCTTTACGCTGTTGCCGATGCAATAATAAGTTCGCCCGACCTTGGCGTACGCGGCGTTTCCGCCCAACAGCAGCGATACCGCCACGGCAAAGCCGATTACGTAAATCCTCCACCCGCCTCTTTTTACCATTTGCACTTCCCCCTACTCAAACTGTCTTCAATATACTGTACATATGATAACATAATCTGGCTTTTTCGTCAACT